>NZ_JBFUIP010000174.1:0-11313 GCF_056401815.1 Aminobacter sp. P4_D5
TCGGCAGCCTTGGACTCTTCGTCGGCGTCCTCCAGGGAAACCACCTCAGGAGTATCCTCTTCGGCGTCGAGCTCCTTGGTCTCGACTTCCTCTTCTTCCTCGATGACGGCTGCAGCCTTGCCGTCGTCGAAATAAGAACGCGCATAAGTCTTGCCCGTATAGGGCGAAACAATCGGGTCCTTGTTCAGGTCATAGAATTTGCGACCCGTCTCCGGGTCGATACGCTTTGTGCCAAGCTCGGATTTTGCCACGTCAGGCCTCGTTTTCTAGATTTTCGTCCCCTTAGCCCCAGTTGGTGGCGCTGTCAAAGCCAAATCCCCGGCAAGGGCAATGGGGGATGACCCTTATCGCAATCGATGCTACGACACCGCCGCAATCTTTGGGAAAGCCCGATTTCTTGGGCATCCCGCACGAGGAACCATCATGTCGCATCAAGCTGTGCCACAGCCGGCCGTCGCCCGGAAGTCGAAATCCCTGTCTGGAACCGCCCGCGTGCCCGGCGACAAGTCGATTTCGCACCGCTCCTTCATGTTTGGCGGCCTTGCCTCAGGCGAAACCCGCATCACCGGCCTGCTTGAAGGCGAAGACGTGATGCGCACCGGCGACGCGATGAAGGCCATGGGCGCGCATATCGAAAAGCGCAACGGCGAATGGATCATCCAGGGCACCGGCAATGGCGCGCTGTTGCAGGCCGAAGCACCGCTCGATTTCGGCAATGCCGGCACCGGTTCGCGCCTGACCATGGGCCTTGTCGGCACCTATGACATGGAAACCACCTTCATCGGCGACGCTTCGCTGTCGGGCAGGCCGATGGGGCGCGTGCTCGATCCGCTGCGCCAGATGGGCGTGCAGGTCATCAACGCCGCTCCCGGCGACCGCATGCCGCTGACGTTGCGCGGCCCCCGCCAGGCGACGCCCATCACCTATCGCGTGCCGATGGCATCCGCCCAGGTCAAGTCGGCGGTCCTACTCGCCGGCCTCAACACGCCGGGCATCACCACCGTCATCGAACCGGTGATGACGCGTGACCACACCGAAAAGATGCTCAAGGGATTTGGCGCCAATATCGAGGTCCAGGCCGACGAGCAGGGCGTTCGCCACATCTTCATCGAAGGCCAGGGCAAGCTCACCGGCCAGATCATCGCCGTTCCCGGCGATCCGTCCTCGGCCGGCTTCCCGCTGGTGGCAGCGCTGATCGTGCCGGGCTCCGACATATCAATCGAAAACGTTTTGATGAACCCGACCCGCACCGGCCTGATCACTACGCTGATCGAAATGGGCGGTTCGATCGAGATCCTCAATCGCCGCAATGCCGGCGGCGAGGACGTCGCGGACCTGCGCGTGCGCGGCTCCGAGCTCAAGGGCGTCAAGGTTCCGGCCGAACGCGCGCCGTCGATGATCGACGAGTATCCGGTGCTCGCAGTCGCGGCTTGCTTTGCCGAAGGCGAGACGCTGATGCAGGGTCTGGAAGAGCTGCGCGTCAAGGAATCCGATCGCCTCGCAGCCGTTGCGCGCGGGCTAGAAGCCAACGGCGTCGACTGCACCGAAGGCAAAACCACGCTGTCGGTGCGCGGCGTGCCTGGCGGCAAGGGCCTCGGCGGCGGCACGGTGAAAACCCATCTCGACCACCGCATCGCCATGAGTTTCCTTGTCATGGGGCTGGCTTCGGAAAAACCTGTTACCGTCGATGACCAGGCGATGATCGCGACGAGCTTTCCGGAATTCATGGGCCTGATGGCCAATCTGGGTGCTGAGATCGAATAGGGCGGTCGCCCAGGGCAAGGCGGAGGAGTGAGAAATATGTCTGACAAAGTAGCGATGATCGTCGGCGGCGGCAGCGGCATGGGAGCTGCCGCGGCCCGCAAGCTGGCAGCTGACGGCTATTCCGTCGCCGTCCTGTCCTCATCGGGCAAGGGCGAGGCGCTGGCCAAGGAACTCGGCGGTCTCGGCTTTACCGGCTCCAACCAGTCGAACGACGACCTCAAGCGCTTCGTCGACCTGACCATGGACAAATGGGGCCGCATCGATGTGCTGGTCAACGGCGCCGGTCATGGCCCGCGCGCGCCGCTTTTGGAGATCACCGACGAGCAGTGGCACACCGGCTTCGACGTTTATTTCATGAACGTCGTGCGCGCAGTGCGGCTTGTTGCGCCTGTTATGGTCGCCCAGAAGGGCGGCGCCATCGTCAACATCTCGACCGCCTGGGTCGGCGAACCGGCGGCGATGTTCCCGACCTCGGCCGTGGCACGCGCCGGCCTCGCCGCCTACGTCAAGCTCTTTGCCGACCAGTATGCCCCGCACAATGTCCGCATGAACAACGTGCTGCCGGGCTGGATCGACAGCCTGCCGCAGACCGACGAGCGCCGCACTGGGGTGCCGATGCAGCGCTACGGCACCTCCCAGGAGATCGCCGCGACAATCGCGTTCCTCGTATCTGACGGTGCTGCCTACATCACCGGCCAGAGCCTCAAGGTCGATGGCGGCCTGATGCGCGGCGTCTGACGAAGGGTCCGCGCCAAGACATGCCGACTTCCATCACCATCGCCATCGACGGTCCCGCGGGTGCGGGCAAAGGTACGCTGGCCCGCCGGCTCGCCGACTATTACCACCTCGCTTTGCTCGACACCGGGCTGACCTACCGCGCGGTGGCGCAGATGCTGATCGAAAAAGGCTGGCCGCTCGACGATGTGGCCCATGCGATCGAGGCGGCAAAGCTCGTCGATCTCGGCCATCTCGACCGCAAGGTGCTTTCGGCGCATGCCGTCGGCGAAGCCGCCTCAAAAGTCGCCGTCATCCCTGAAGTGAGAAAAATTCTGGTCGAAAAGCAGCGCCAGTTTGCGCGCTCGCCGCAAGGGGCGGTGCTCGACGGCCGCGATATCGGCACTGTGGTCTGCCCCGACGCCGACGTGAAGCTCTACGTCACGGCCAGCGCCGAAGTGCRCGCCCAGCGCCGGCTGGCCGAGATCGAGGCCAATGGCGGCAGGGCCGATTTCGCCGGCATCCTGGCCGATATCGTGCGCCGCGACGAGCGTGACACCGGGCGCGCCGACTCGCCATTACGCCCTGCTGACGACGCGCACTTGCTCGACACGTCAGAAATGGATATAGAAGCCGCGTTTTCCGCAGCCAGGGATATCGTCGATCGGGTCCTTGGAAGTTGAAGATACGGCTGAAGTCTCAGGGCTTCGCCACTTAACCGACCTGTCCGCATTCTTCTTGCGCCGATTTGCCGCTTTGGGCGGCCAAGGGCTTTTTGCCCGGGATGTCGGCAGGCCAACGCAACGCTAACCCACGGCGCCGCTCCCGCTAGCCGGGACGCACCAGGAGATCCAATGTCACAAGCTAATCCATCCCGCGACGATTTCGCGAGCCTGCTCGAAGAGTCCTTCTCGGACGGTCATTCGGGCGAAGGCCAGGTCGTCAAGGGTATCGTTACGGCCATTGAAAAAGACATGGCCATCATCGACGTCGGCCTGAAGGTCGAAGGTCGCGTGCCGCTGAAGGAATTCGGCGCCAAGGCCAAGGACGGCCAGCTGAAGGTCGGCGACACCGTCGAAGTCTATGTCGAGCGCATCGAAAACGCGCTTGGCGAAGCCATGCTGTCGCGCGACAAGGCTCGCCGCGAAGAGAGCTGGGTCAAGCTCGAAGAGAAGTTCACCAAGGGTGAGCGCGTCGAAGGCGTCATCTTCAACCAGGTCAAGGGCGGCTTCACCGTCGATCTCGACGGCGCTGTTGCCTTCCTGCCGCGTTCGCAGGTCGACATCCGTCCGATCCGCGACGTCACCCCGCTCATGCACAACCCGCAGCCCTTCGAGATCCTCAAGATGGATCGCCGTCGCGGCAACATCGTCGTGTCGCGCCGCACCGTTCTCGAAGAGAGCCGTGCAGAACAGCGCTCCGAGATCGTCCAGAACCTCGAAGAGGGTCAGGTTGTCGAGGGCGTGGTCAAGAACATCACCGACTACGGTGCGTTCGTCGACCTCGGCGGAATCGACGGCCTGCTGCACGTCACCGACATGGCATGGCGCCGCGTCAACCATCCGACCGAAATCCTCAACATCGGTCAGACGGTCAAGGTGCAGATCATCCGCATCAACCAGGAAACCCACCGCATCTCGCTCGGCATGAAGCAGCTCGAGAGCGATCCGTGGTCCGACATCGGCACCAAGTTCCCGATCGGCAAGAAGATCACCGGCACCGTCACGAACATCACCGACTACGGTGCGTTCGTCGAACTCGAGCCGGGCATCGAAGGCCTCATCCACGTTTCGGAAATGTCGTGGACCAAGAAGAACGTGCACCCCGGCAAGATCCTGTCGACCACCCAGCAGGTCGACGTGGTTGTGCTCGAGGTCGATCCGGCCAAGCGCCGCATCTCGCTCGGCCTCAAGCAGACGCTCGAGAATCCTTGGGAAGCTTTCGCCCGTAACCACCCGGTCGGCAGCGAAGTCGAAGGCGAAGTCAAGAACAAGACCGAATTCGGTCTGTTCATYGGCCTCGACGGCGACGTCGACGGCATGGTGCACCTGTCCGACCTCGACTGGAACCGTCCGGGCGAGCAGGTCATCGAAGAGTACAACCGTGGCGACATGGTCAAGGCTCAGGTGCTCGACGTCGACATCGACAAGGAGCGTATCTCGCTCGGCATCAAGCAGCTCGGCCGCGACACCGTCGTCGAAGCCGCGACCTCTGGCGAACTGCGCAAGAACGCCGTCGTCACCTGCGAAGTCACCGGCATCAAGGATGGTGGCCTCGAAGTTCGTCTCGTCGAGAGCGGCATCGAGACCTTCATCAAGCGTTCGGACCTGTCGCGTGACCGTGACGAGCAGCGCCCAGAGCGCTTCGTCGTCGGCCAGAAGGTAGACGCCCGCATCATCGCCTTCGACAAGAAGACCCGCAAGCTGCAGGTCTCGATCAAGGCGCTGGAAATCGCTGAAGAGAAGGAAGCAGTCGCTCAGTACGGCTCGACCGACTCCGGCGCTTCGCTCGGCGACATCCTGGGCGCAGCCCTGAAGAACCGCAACAACTGAGCTAACAGCTCATTGTCGTGAACTGAAAAACCCCGCCGGAGCGATCCGGCGGGGTTTTTTCTTGGGGCTGCGCGGTAAGAGCCGAGAGCCTCGGTCGATCATAATTTGCCGCAGGCGGCAGCCGACCGGTTCTCGGCGTCACCCATCGGCGCTATAATCCTTCCTCGGACGGGCCGTCAGCCTCCAAAGGAGGGCCACGTTATGAACGGATCTGACACTTCGCGTCCTACCTTCATCACGCTCGACCGCCGGCGCTTTCTCGCAGCCGCAGGCGCCCTTGTCGCTGCTGGCATCCTGCCGAGGCGGGCGCTTGCGCTCGCTGGGCCATACACCTTCAAGCAGGGCGCGCTCGACATCACGGTGGTAAGCGACGGCCATCTGGTGCTTCCAACCAGCATCCTTGCGCCCGACGCGCCACCTGACGCGGTCAAGCAGCTCCTGGATGCCGCCGGCATCACAGGCACGGAAATCAAGCCCGAAACCAATGTCACGCTGATCCGCTCTGGAGCGGACACGATCCTGTTCGACACAGGATCCGGCGCGAACTTTCAGCCCACGGCCGGCAAGCTGGTTGAAAATCTCGCATTGGCGGGCGTCAAACCCGACGCCATCACCAAGGTCGTGTTCACCCACGCGCATCCCGACCACATCTGGGGAACGCTCGGCACGGACGGAAACCTCACATTCCCCAAGGCTGCCTACCATGCGGCCGCGGCGGAGTGGAATTTCTGGATGGACAAGGACCTTGTCACGAAGGTGCCCGAGGGCATGCAACCCTTCGTCACCGGCGCACAGAAGAATCTCACGGCGGTGAAGGACAAGGTGACGATGTTCAAGCCTGGCGACGAGGTCCACGCCGGCATCAAGGTGCTCGACACGCCCGGACATACGCCCGGTCACGTCTCGTTCGAAGTGCCCGGCGATGAAACGCTCATCATCGTCGGCGATGCCGTCGTTGCGGTGCCGATCGCCTTCCCGCACCCCGAGTGGCGTTTCGGTTTCGACACCATCCCCGATCTTGCTATCCAGACTCGCAAGACGTTTCTCGACCGCGCCGCCACCGACAAGATTAAGATGCTCGGCTTCCACTGGCCTTATCCCGGCATCGGCTATGCCGAGAAGAAAGGCACCGGCTATGGGTATGTAGCCGCGAGCTGAAGCGTCGCCTCTTGACCCGCCCGGCACCTCGGAAAGGTCATAAGTGATGCCATAATGCTTCACGGCGCGTCCGAATGCATCCAAAGCAACTGTTATCGGTGCCTACAAGGTTGCCGTGGGTAGTATTTGCTGCTCTTAGGTCTGCAAGACCTGTCCCGCTTGCAGAGCCAGTTCATGCCCAAGTTGCGTTTTCTAACGTTCGTAATGGTGTTTCTGGTCCTTTCGGGTTGTGCCGGCAGAGCCGTGCTCGGCCTCGGCGACAGCAAAGAGGGCGAGTCGGCGGTTGTGGTGCCGATCTACGTGTCGACGATGCGCGCGCGATCGGATGACCTGGCGCTGCCTTTTTCGTCGGCGCGGGCGAAATCGCTCAACTTCGCCAAGTTCGAGATCGGCATCCCGAAGACCCATGTCGCGGGCAAAGTCGAAAAGAGCGACCGCTCTCCCGATCCGGCGCGCAATTTCCTCGCCCGCAGCTTCCAGCCTATCGACGGAAAGCAGCAGTTCGTCGACGCTCTAGACGCAGCGCTGGCGAAACGCCCGGAGAAAGAGCGCGAAATCTTCATATTCGTCCACGGCTACAACAACAATTTCGCCGACAGCATCTTTCGCAACGCGCAAGTCATGAACGACTACCACCTCAAGGCGGTCGCGTTGCACTATGCATGGCCCTCGGGCGGCTCGCTGCCGCTCTACGTCTACGACCGCGACAGTGCCGCCTACAGCCGCGACGGGCTTGCCGAAACCATCGAGATCGCCACCCGCACCAAGGCTAAGCGCATCGTCCTGGTCGGCCATTCGATGGGGACCTATGTGGTCATGGAGGCGCTGCGCAGCCTGGCGCTCAGTGGCCGCAGCCAATACATCAAGCGCCTCGGCGGGGTCATCCTGGCCGCACCCGACATCGACATCGACGTGTTCCAGAGCCAGGTGCGCGACATCGGTCAGCTACCGCGTCCCTTCACCATCCTGGTGTCGCGCAAGGACAAGGCGCTAGGCGTTTCGGGAAGGCTCACCGGCGGCCATCCGCGCGTCGGCAGCGGCGCCGATATCCAGGCGCTGCAGGACGAAGACATCACGGTTCTCGATACCTCCGATCTCGATGGCGGCAGCCACGACGTCTTCGCCAGCTCGCCAACGCTCATGGCGCTGGCTGCCAGCGGCGCGCTGAATCGCGATATCGGTGCTCGTGGGGAAGGCGCTCAGGCCGAAACCATGCTCGCCGACAGCACCAACATCATCACGGGTGCGGCCTCGCTGGTCATCTACCTTCCGGCAAAGCTGCTCGGCGTGCCGAATGGCGGGCTCTTGCACTAAGCGGGACGGACCTCAGATCTCGATCCCGCAGCGCAGCGCCCCCTATCGCGCGATCCGCTAAGCTCGCCCGTAAAGTGCCGCCACGGTGCCGCTGGTGACCAGATTGGCCGGCGAGGCAAGCTGCGCAATCGAGGCCGCCGCAGCTTCCAGGCTGACCCATTTGGCGAAATCCGCCTTGGGCATGTCGTCGCGGTTTGCCTTTGTGTCGAGCGTGGACGGCGCCACCGCGTTGACCAGTATGTCGGCGCCCTTCAACTCCTCGGCAAGCGCTGCGGTCAGCGCTGCAACGGCCGCCTTGCTCGCCGTATAAGCCACCATGCCGCCGCCCTTGCGCGGCTCGATGCCGGCACGCGCGGAGACGTTGACGATGCGGCCGCCGGCCTTGCCGGCAAGCATCGAGCGGGCAGCAGCACGGCAGCACAAGAAGGCGGTCTTGGCGTTGATGTCCATCATCTGGCCGAACTGGTCGGGATCGACAGTTTCAATCGTCGCCATGTCGAAGCCGCCGGCACAATGGATCGAGGCCCAGAGGCCGGCAATGGCGTCGTAGAAGGCATCGACGGCACTGGCGTCCGTCAGGTCGACGCCGGTGGCGATATGGACGCGGTCATGACCGGCGAATTCGAAACCGTCCGGCGCTTTCGGCCGGCTGACCGGCAGGTGGCAGACAGCGCCTTCGCCGAGCAAGTGCCTGACAACCGCAGCACCCAGCGCACCGGTTGCGCCTGTGACAACGACATGCCGGCCTTCGAAGTTCTTCGTCATGCTCAACTCCCGCGACTAGCCGCGACATGCGGCCTATTCGACGGTGATTTCTATCAGACAGGGTTTTCCCGTCGAGCGCGCTTTCTTCAACGCGCCGGCAAGCGCGGCGATGTCAGCCAAGCGCTCGGCCTGAATTCCATAGGCCTGCGCGATCAGCAGGAAGTCCGGTGGCACCGGCGATACGCCGACAGGTTCGACGCCAGCATCGAGCATCGAGGTTTCGATCTCTCGATAGCCGCGATTATTCCACACCACGAAGATCACGGGCGCATTCGCATCAAGCGCCGCACCCAACTCCGGCAGCGTGAACTGGAGGCCGCCGTCGCCGCTCAGGCAAACGACAGTTGCGTTGGGCGCGGCCAGGGCAGCACCAATCGCCGCCGGCGGGCCATAGCCGAGCGCGCCATAGCCGGTGGCGGCATTGAACCAGCCGCCTGGACGGTCGTGGTCATAGTAGAGATTGGCGGCATAGACCGGCTGGGTGGAATCCCCGACGATGATCGAGCCGGGCAGCGCATCCCGGATGGTCTCGACGGCCCTGACCTGGTCACGCATGGCCGACCCGATTTCGTCCCACGCAGCCTCCCGCGCCACCCCGGCGCGCGCAGCACCTTCGGCCGAGCGCCGTTCGTCACGAAGACCCATGCCCAGCCTCTCAAGAGCCTCACCCGCTTCGGCCAGGATCGAAACGGCGGCCGGCCGTCGCTGGAGTTGCACGCCATCGATGTCGATGCGGATCAGGTTGCTAGGCAGCACAAAGCCGCCGTCGCCATACATGTCGTAGTCGGTCGGACCGAACTCCGTACCCACCGCGATCACAAGATCGGCTTCCGCGATCAATGCACGCACCGCCTTGAGGCTTGGGCTCGCCGGCACGTTCAGCGCATGGCCATGCAGCAACCCGCGCCCGTTGGCGGTAGTCGCGATGGGCGCGTCGAGCCTTTCAGCCAGTGCCTTCAAGGCAGCCTCGGCGCGTTTTGTGCCACCACCGGCCAGGATCAGCGGTCGCTTCGCCAGCCGGATCATGCCCAGTGCTTCGGCAATCGGGGTCTCATCCAACACCTGCGCAATGGCGCGCTGCGGCAGCGGTTTCAGCCCATCCGCCAGCTTGCCCATGACGTCGAGCGGTATCTCGATATGCACCGGTCCAGGCCGCCGCGTCGCAAAAATCTCGAAGGCCTCGGCGATCGCGCCAGGCAGTTCCGCTGCCTCGGTCACGCGTCGCGATAACAGCGCCACCTTTGCCATCATGCCCAACTGGTCGGGCAGTTCGTGCAGGTATCCCAGCCCCTTGCCGAGCGTCGGCGTGGCGTTGACGCCTGAAATCACCAGCATCGGCACGGAATCGGCGCGCGCCTGCGCCATCGCCGTAATCGTATTGGTCAGCCCCGGCCCGGTGATGACAAAGGCAACGCCTGGCCTGCCCGACGCGCGGGCATAACCATCGGCCATGAAGCCGGCGCCCTGCTCGTGACGCGGCGTGATATGGCGGATCTTCGACCGCGCCAGCCCGCGATAGAGCTCGATGGTGTGCACGCCGGGGATGCCGAACACGGTATCGACGCCATGCGCCTCGAGCAATTCGATGAGTGCTTCGCCGATCGTCGTCATGTCACTTCCTCTTGCCGCAATCTCAAGCCAAGCATGGCCTCGACCGAGCCGATGCCGATTTCGGCCAGCTCGCCGTCTCCGAACATGTCGCCGGCCAAACAGCCTTCGACCCACAACCCGTCAATGATGGCATTGATGGCGATGGCGTGCCTGCGCAGATCGCTAGCATGCGCGAGCCGCCCCGCGCTTGAGAACACCTCGGCGACCAATGCTTCGATCTCGTCGCGAAAACCGAGATAGCCGGCGCGATGGGCGGCCCCCAACGCAGGGTCCGAACCCGCCCGGCCGATAAAGCTCGCCCAGATGGAGAAGGTCCTGACATCGATGACCGGGGGCACCAGGCTTGCCTCGACGAATGCCGCGAGCCGCCGGCGCGGATCCTTTTCGACGGTCGCAAGTGCCTTCTTCGCAAGCTCGGTCATGCGTTCCATGATCGTCGCATAGGCCGCCTGCAGAAGTTCTTCCTTGCCGGGAAAATAGTGCCGGATCAGCCCGGCTGTCACACCGGCACGCAGTGCTATCGCCCTGACGGTGGCGCCCTGCAGTCCATGTTCGGCAACGCAGTCCAGGGTCGCCTCGATCAGGTCCTGGCGCCGGCGCTCCTCGCCCTCGCGGCGGAATTTTCGCCGCCCAGCGACCATCATCGCGCGATTGCCTTGCGCGACGGCGCCATGGACAGTGAGCCGTGTGCCATCACCTTCGCATCTTCCGGAGAAAAGTCGGATCGTGCCAATATTTATACACTTGCATAACAACGTCGCAAGTGCCGTAATGGGCACATAAGAAGCGGGAATGGTGCCGTTGACGCCGCAAGGCTTGAGGGTCCATCTTCACCGCCAGGGGACATCGCAGACGCGACCATGAGCAGCCGATTGCACGCTGACGGGAAAACGTACACGCACTGGGGCCACAGCTGATGGCTGCGGTTGATGCAGCCCAGCGCCTTGCCCCAGCCGACGGCGTCGCCGCCGAAGCCATCCATGTCGAGAACCTGCACAAGAAATTCGGCCAGCTGCATGTGCTGAAGGGCGTTTCGCTGTCGGCGCGCGACGGCGAGGTGGTGGCGATCATCGGCGGCTCGGGCTCGGGCAAGTCGACGCTGCTACGCTGCATCAACTGCCTGGAGAACCCGACCAGCGGCATCATCCGCGTCAATGGCGAGCAGATCCGTCTCAAGCCCAACGGTTTTGGCGACAGCGTGCCGGCCGACCGGCGCCAGATCGAGCGTATCCGCTCGCGGCTTGGCATGGTGTTCCAGAGCTTCAATCTGTGGAGCCACATGACGCTGATCGAAAACGTCATCGAGGTGCCGGTGCATGTGCTGGGCGTCAAGCGCGCCGATGCCATCGCCGAAGCGGAAAAACTTCTGGCGCGCGTCGGTCTCGCCGAAAAGCGCGACGTCTACCCGGCCTATCTCTCGGGCGGGCAGCAGCAG
>NZ_JBFUIP010000175.1:0-11307 GCF_056401815.1 Aminobacter sp. P4_D5
GGTGCTGTGCCGCCGTTCCAAGAACAATCCGCTCTATGTCGGCGATCCCGGCGTGGGCAAGACGGCGATTGCCGAGGGCCTCGCCAAGCGCATTGTCGAAGGCGATGTGCCCGAGGTGCTTCTCGATGCCACCATCTTCKCGCTCGACATGGGCACGCTGCTGGCCGGCACGCGYTACCGTGGCGACTTCGAGGAGCGGCTGAAGCAGGTCGTCAAGGAGCTCGAGGAGTATCCTGGCGCGGTGCTGTTCATCGACGAAATCCATACCGTGATCGGGGCTGGCGCAACTTCGGGCGGTGCGATGGACGCGTCCAACCTGCTCAAACCTGCACTGTCGTCGGGTGCCATCCGTTGCATCGGCTCAACCACCTACAAGGAGTTCCGTCAGTTCTTCGAAAAGGACAGGGCGCTTGTGCGTCGTTTCCAGAAGATCGACGTCAATGAGCCGACGGTCGACGACGCCATCGAGATCATGAAGGGCCTCAAGCCCTATTATGAGGAATTCCACAAGGTCAAGTTCACCAACGAGGCGATCAAGGCCGCCGTCGAGCTTTCGGCGCGCTACATCAACGACCGCAAGCTGCCSGACAAGGCGATCGACGTGATCGATGAGACGGGTGCCTCGCAGATGTTGCTGCCGGAAAACAAGCGCAAGAAGACCATCGGCATCAAGGAGATCGAAGCGACGATCGCCACCATGGCGCGCATCCCGCCCAAGACTGTCTCCGCCGACGACGAAAAGGTGCTGGCCGGCCTCGAGGTCGAACTGCAGCGTGTCGTCTACGGTCAGGATACCGCGATCACCGCCCTTACCTCGGCGATCAAGCTGGCGCGTGCGGGCCTGCGCGAACCGGAAAAGCCGATCGGCTCTTACCTGTTCTCCGGCCCGACCGGCGTCGGCAAGACCGAAGTGGCAAAGCAGCTGGCCTTGTCGCTGGGCGTCGAGCTGATCCGCTTCGACATGTCGGAATATATGGAACGCCACACCGTTTCGCGGTTGATTGGCGCGCCTCCCGGCTATGTCGGCTTCGACCAGGGTGGTCTGCTGACCGACGGCGTCGACCAGCATCCGCATTGCGTGCTGCTGCTCGATGAGGTGGAAAAGGCCCATCCCGACCTGTTCAACATCCTGTTGCAGGTCATGGACCACGGCAAGCTGACCGACCACAACGGCAAGCAGATCGACTTCCGCAATGTCATCCTGATCATGACGACGAACGCGGGCGCGTCGGACGCGCAACGCGCGGCGATCGGTTTCGGTTCGACAAAACGCGAAGGCGACGATGTCGAGGCGATCAACCGGCTGTTCACGCCGGAGTTCCGTAACCGCCTCGATGCCATCATCCCGTTCGGCTCGCTGCCGGTGCCGGTCGTGCATCAGGTCGTGCAGAAATTCGTCATGCAGCTGGAAGCGCAGCTTTCCGAGCGTGGCGTGACCTTCGACCTGTCGCCGGATGCCATCGCCTGGCTCGCCGAAAAGGGTTACGACGAACGCATGGGCGCGCGTCCGCTTGGCCGCGTCATCCAGGAGCACATCAAGAAGCCGCTAGCCGACGAAGTTCTGTTTGGAAAGCTCAGGAAGGGCGGCACGGTACGTGTCACCGTCGAGAAGAAGGAAACCGGCGAGACCGGCCTGAAGCTCGAGACACTTGCCGACGAAGTGCCGGTCAAGCCGAAGAAGGAAGACCCGGCCGACCGTCCGAAGCTCAAGAAGGCCTCTGCCAAGAAGCCGGTCGCCAAAAAAATTGTGGCGTCGTCGAAACCCAGGCCCGATCCCAAGGGCAAGGATGGCGGCAAGCGCAGCCTGGTTCCGCAACTTCCCCGCAAGGGTTGATCTCAAAACGAAGAAGCCCCGGAAACGGGGCTTCTTTTTTGCTGTCAGGGTTCTGGTGCTCAGGCGACTACTGGACTCTCGACGCGATTTCTCCCGAGCCTCTTCGCACGATAAAGCCATGTGTCAGCTTCCCTGATCATCTGCTCCGCCGATATCGGTCCGCCGTCTACGGTCGCCACACCTATGCTTACGGTGGCGCGCAATCCGGGCTCGGTGAAGGCTGTGGCTTCGACCGCGGCGCGCAGGCGCTCGGCGAGGATCGCAGCGTCGCCGGCGTTCAGATCCTGGCAGACGGCTACAAACTCCTCGCCACCGTAGCGGAACAGACGGTCGCCGCTGCGCAGCGAGCTGGTCAACGAACGCGCGACATCCTTGAGCACCTTGTCTCCCGCCACATGTCCGTGCTGGTCGTTGATGCTCTTGAAGTGATCGATGTCGATCATCAACAGGCTCACTGGTTTGCGATCCGTCAGCGCCCGATCGATTAGCGACTGCGCAACCGTCTCGAACTGGCCTCGGTCGCTTGTGCCTGTCAGCGTGTCCTTGCCGGTCTTCTGCAGCAGGTCCTCGTAGCGGTGGCGGAATGTCAGCCTGTCGAACACCCTCAGCAGAGGCTCGGGGCCTGCCAGTGTCGGGCTGGTTTCGATATAGCGGAGATAGATGACAAGCAGCGCGCTATAAAGTGCTGCCGCCGCCATCTTGGCGATCCAGCCGCCGTAGAGCGCGCTGAAAGGCACGCCTGACACGAGATGAAGCCCGAAAAAGAACATCAGCTGGTCGAATGAGAGCACAAGCGCTGCGCTGAGAAAAATGCGCTTGAACAGCGTGTTGGCGATGCGCTGCCCGAGTTTTTCATAGATCAGGATGAGCGCGATGGTGTCCAGGAAGAGCAGGGCAGTGCCCCAGATCATCAGGACGCCCATGTCGTCCAGAAAGGTCAGGTCCGGCTGGTGTCCAGGCATCTCCGCGACATCGCCATAGAGGCGCAGGACCAAGGCCAGCGCCACCATCAGGCAATTGCCGATCAACAGCCCGTAGATCGGTTGGCGCACAGTCTCGGCGTCCTCTTTGATGTAGAGCAGCAAGAAAATCATCAGCTTGCCTGAAAACATCACCGTCGAGCCCGGCGAGATCAGGCCGAAGGGCAGTTGCACGAAGAAAACTGCCGCCAGATAGGTCTCGAGGAAGTGCATCACCCCAAGCACGCAAACGAAGATCCCGATGCCATATCTGTGGCGGGAATGGAACACCGCGGCCATGGTCACGAAGTATATGAGCGCCTGCAAAACGAGCAGAAATGCACCTGTCATGATGTGGCTGTTCCTCGCGTCCCATAGAACGCGTACCTGCACAATGACCGTGCGTAAACCGTTAAAATCCACCTTTCTCCAGTCGTTGCCATGACATCGCGATCGCTGCCTTTGCGGTCACAAGCCGCAAGTCATTGCGCCAAAAAGACTAAACGCTGACTTGTCCGATTGCCCATGCTATGCGCCTCGGCAATGCTTGCTGACGACGCATCTTCATCGCCTGGTATTTCGACACGCCGCTTGTGGTATCTGCGCGGTGCTCGCGCAGCTTTCTCCGTCCCTGGCCTGATCCTGGCCAGCGCCTTCATCGGGTTTGCCGGGCTTGCCAAGGAGGCGGGGCTGACGCTCGCCCAGACCGTCTTCATGGTCGGCATGGTGTGGGCGCTGCCGGCCAAGGTCGTACTGATCGGCGCGATACTGTCGGGCGCGTCGCTGCCCGCGGCGGCCTTTGCCGTCGCGCTGTCGTCGATCCGGCTGACGCCCATGGTGGTGGTGCTCGTGCCCGAGCTTCGCGGACCGAAAACACCGCGCTGGGTGCTTTATTTCTTGTCGCATTTCGTTGCCGTCACCTCCTGGGTGCTGGCCATGGAGCGGCTGCGCGGCATCCCGCGCGAGCTGCGCACCAGCTATTATGCCGGGCTCGGCTCGACGCTTGTGCTGTTCAACATGCTTGTCGCGGGCGTCGTTTATCTTCTTGCCGACAGCCTGCCGCCGGCAGTCTCCGCCGCGCTCTTCCTGCTCACGCCGATGTATTTCCTGACTTCGCTGTGGGGTTCGGCGCGCGAGCGGGCAGGGCATGTGGCGATGGTCCTGGGGCTCATCCTTGGCCCGCTGCTCCACCTTGTCGTGCCTGGCTTCGACCTGCTCGGAGCCGGGCTCATCGGCGGGGGCGCGGCCTTTGCCTTCCACCGCCTGTCGCGTCGGAGAGCGCCGGCATGACCTTCGACTCAATCGACACCTGGTGGTGGCCGTTCCTGTTCATCCTTGTTGGCGGGTGGCTGGCCACCGATGCCTGGCGTTTCCTCGGCGTGTATCTTGGCGATCGTATCTCCGAGGACTCGGATCTTCTGGTGCTGGTACGCGCGCTCGCCACTGCGCTCGTTGCCGCCGTCATTGGCAATCTGATCGTATTTCCCAGTGGAGCGCTTGCCGACACGGCACTGGCGCTGCGCATCRCCGCCGCCGCCTGCGGCTTTCTTGCCTACCTTTTTCTCGGGCGAAAGATACTGGTCGGCATTATCGCAGCCGAAGTGATCTTGCTGGCGGGGATGTGGCTTTCGACCTAGCGGCTAAGATGGTGACGCTGGCGCCAGCGACCGCAACGCGGGTGGACGCGGCTATCTGAAAGCGTTCTGTGATTTCGATGTTCAGGCCTTCAGCGCTGCCTTGATCTTCTCCGCGTTCGCCGCCAGAACGTCGGGCTTTTCCATCTCGCCTGTATGCGGCTTGAGCGGCACGCCTTCGAAGCGCGGGATGACGTGGACGTGCAGGTGGTAGACCGTCTGTCCGGACGCGGGTTCGTTGAACTGCATGACCGTCACGCCGTCGGCTGCAAAAGAAGCCTTGACCGCCTTGGCCAGCTTCTGGACGGCAATGGTGAGTTGGCCGAGCGTCGCAGGGTCGGCGTCGAGCAGGTTGCGGGAGGGAGCCTTGGGGACCACGAGCGTATGACCGGTGCCTTGCGGCATCACGTCCATGAAAGCCACCACCGCCTCGTCTTCATAAACCCGGTGCGAGGGGATTTCGCCGCGCAGAATCTTGGCAAAGATGTTGGTTGGATCGTACGCGGTGCTCGACATGGCCTATCCCGTTTGCTGCGGTTTCGTGGTCGATGTTTCGGCGCTGGTGCTGCGGACGTCAAGCCGCGAGAGGCCGAGAGGAGCAGAGTTGACCTATATCTACCTGATCATTGCGGTGGCCTTTGAGGTCGTCGCCACTTCGGCGCTCAAGGAAACACAAGGGTTCACGAGGCTTTTGCCATCGCTTGTCACGGTCGCAGGCTACGCAGCCGCCTTCTATTTCCTGTCGCTGGTCCTGAAAGTGATGCCTGTCGGCATTGTCTACGCGATGTGGTCGGGTGCCGGCATCGTCTTCATCACGGCGATTGCCTGGGTCTGGTTCCGCCAGTCGCTCGACCTGCCTGCGCTGCTTGGAATTGCCCTGATCATGGCCGGCGTCATCGTCATCAACCTGTTTTCGAAATCAGTCGCGCACTGACCGCAGATCAGTCGCGTCGGAACGGGCCGTGATCTTCGAGATATTCGCTTACCTCAGCGACTTCCCGCCGCTCGCGTTCCAGATATTCGGCGATCGCGCGACGAAGCCCGGGGTGGACGATGTAGTGCGCTGATTGGGTGGTAACCGGCCTGTAGCCGCGCGCCAGCTTGTGTTCGCCCTGCGCGCCCGCCTCGACCACCTTCAGCTTGCGCTCGATGGCGAAGTCGATGGCCTGATGGTAGCAGACTTCGAAATGCAGGAAGGGGTGGTCCTCGATGCAGCCCCAGTTGCGGCCGTAGAGCGTGTCGGAGCCGATGAAGTTGATGGCGCCGGCGATGTAGCGCCCGCCGCGCTTGGCCATCACCAGCAACACATCGTCGGCCATGCGTTCGCCGATCAGCGAGAAGAACTTGCGGTTCAGGTAGGGGCGGCMCCATTTGCGGCCCCCGGTGTCCACATAGAAGGCGAAAAAGTCGTCCCAATGCGCCTCGGTGATGTCCTTGCCGGTCAAACGCTCGATCGAAATGTCGTCCGCCAGCGCCTCGCGCCGCTCCTTCTTCAGCGCCTTGCGCTTGCGCGAGGCCAAGGTGGCCAGAAAATCATCGTAGCTGCCAAAGCCTTCGTTGAAGAAGTGAAACTGCTGGTCGGTACGGCGCAGGAAGCCTGTGGCCTCGAGAATATCGACCTCCTCTGCCTCGGCGAAGGTCACATGCGCTGACGATACGCCGACGCCCTCGGCCACACTGCGCAGCGCGGTCGCGAGCGCTGCCTTGGTCCTAGGGGCGTCACTGCCGGGGATGGCCAGCAGGCGGGGGCCGGTGGCCGGGGTGAACGGTACCGAGGCCTGCAGCTTGGGATAATATCGACCACCGGCGCGTTCGAACGCATCGGCCCAGCCATGGTCGAAGACATATTCGCCCTGGCTGTGAGACTTGGCGTAACAGGCAAGAGCGCCGAGGAATGTGCCGTCCGCAGTCTCAAGTCTGAGGTGATGCCCCTGCCAGCCGGTCTTGCGTATGGCGCAGCCGGCCTCTTCGAGAATGCTCAGGAAATCGAATGAAAGGAATGGATTATAGTGACTTCCTGACAAACTTCGTGAAGTGCCGGAAAGTCTGTTCCAGTCGTTGCGATCGAACTCGGTGATGCTTGAGACAACGCGGATGGCGTAACCGCCATCCGCACTCTTCGCCCCTACTTCGCTCGCAGTGCTCATACGTTGTTACTTACGCTCGAAAAGCGGCGTTGCAAGGTCTCACGCCACCGGCGTCGCATCCGGGTCAAATCCCTCGAACGTCATCTGGTCGCCATGGGCGAAGGTCCGCTTCACAGCGTCCTGGTCGCGCACAGTCCAGGTGATGACCGGCATCGCGAGCTTTTCGCGCACGAAGCTGATGAAGCGGTTCGGCAGATGCGTCACGCTATAGGAGACGAAGGAAATGCCGTGCGCAAGCATGGAGAAATGCGCCTCCAGCTCATGGTCCAGGTCGCCCCACGCGGTCAAACCGGCAGGGATTCCCGGTGCATGCCTGGAAAAATCGCGGATCAGCCAATGGTCGAAGGACATGATCGCCACATTGCCCTTGTAGTCGCGCAAGGCTTCGCCAACCTTGGCAACGAGGCCGGCGTCGTGCCCCGGGATCCCCTTGAGTTCGATCACCAGCGGCACGCGGCCATCGACGAGCTTGAGCAGTTCGGCAAGCGTTGGCACATGATCGGCCGTGCCGCCAATGCGAAGGGCTGCGAGTTCACCCGTCGTCCGCTGCCAGATATAGCCATCCGTGCCAGTCAGCCGCTTCAGCACATCGTCGTGAAAGACGACGACATTGCCATCGGCGCTCAAATGCACGTCGCATTCGATGGCGTAGCCGCGCTGAGCGGCCCTTTCGAAGGCCGAAAGCGTATTTTCCCAGCAGGTCCTGTTGAGGTCATGCAGGCCGCGATGGGCGATGGGGCGGGCGGTCAGCCACGAAAGATCGGTCATGGACTGAGGCTCACTCGGTTTCGATGATGGCTTCGATCTCGACAGCGGCATTCAGCGGCAGCGAGGCGACGCCGACAGCCGAACGCGCATGCTTGCCACGTTCGCCAAGGGCCGCAACCAGGAAGTCCGATGCACCATTGGCAACGAGATGCTGCTCGGTGAAGTCGGAGGACGAGGCGACGAAGACGGTGATCTTGACCAGGCGCTTGATCTTTTCGAGGTCGCCAAGGGCCGCCTTGGCCTGGGCGAGGATGTTGACGGCGCACTGCTTGGCCGCTTCCTTGCCGGCTGCGACGTCGATTTCGCGGCCGAGAAGGCCGGTGGCGATGAGCTTGCCGTCCTTGAGCGGCAGCTGGCCGGCCGTGAAGACGAGATTGCCGCTTGCCATGAACGGCACGTAGTTGGCGGCCGGGGCTGCGGCTGCCGGCAAGGTGACGCCGAGATCGCTTAGCCGCTTTTCGATTGTTTCGCCCATCGTCTTTCCTTATCTCTGAGTCTCGGGTGGTAGGTGAGGTCGCGCCGAAAGTGCTATGTTTGCCTCGCTTCCGCCACGACTTTTTTTAAGGTGGACCATCATTCAAAGCGGCCTGTCATGGCCGCGCCGATCGGAGCCAGTGTATGCGCGCAACGCGCCTTGTCCTTCTTGCTACCTTGTCCACCTCGGTGCTGCCCTTGGTGCCGGCATTTGCAGCACCAGTGCTTGCACCTCACCGCGCTGTCTACGATCTGGTGCTCGATCAGGCTTCGGACCGGTCGGGAATCACCGGACTTTCAGGGCGCATGGTCTATGAGTTCAACGGTTCGGCCTGCGAGGGCTATACGGTCAAATTCCGTTTCGTGACCCAGATCGCAACGACCGAGAACACGCGGCTGACAGACCAGCAAACGACCACCTTCGAGGATGGCGAAGGCAAGACCTTCTCTTTCGTGACGAAATCCTTTGTCGACCAAAATCTCGATCGTGAGGTCAAGGGCACGGCGACGCGCGAGGCCAACGGGCTCAAGGTGGCGCTGGAAAAGCCGGAGGCAGGTTCCGTTGATCTCGCCAAAACCCAGTTTCCAACCCAGCATCTTGTCGAGCTGATCGACAAGGCGGAAAAAGGCGAGACATTCTATGAGACCAGCCTGTTCGACGGTTCGGAGGATGCCGACAAGGTGATGACAACCACCGTCATCGTCGGCAAGAAAACAGAAGTGCCCAAGACCGATCCTGAGTTGCCCGCGCTCGCCGGGCTTGCCAAGGACAAATACTGGCCCGTCGACATCGCTTATTTTGACGAGAGCAAGGGCGGCGGCGAGGAAGTGCCGGAGTACCGCATCAGCTTCAAGCTGCACGAAAACGGCCTGACGCGCGATCTGGTCATGGACTATGGCGATTTCTCGATGACCGGCAAGCTGGTCAATCTCGCGCTGTTTCCCACACCGCCGCAGGGCAATTGCAAGCCATAGGCGGGCAATCGTGGCCGTCTATGTCGACGCGGCAATCTGGAAGTGGGTGGGCCATCGCTGGTGCCACCTGCTTGCCGATGACACGGATCAGCTGCACCGCTTTGCTGCCCAGCTCGGCCTGAAGCGGTCATCCTATCAGGGGCCGCCAAARACCTCGGCGCCGCATTACGACATCACCGGTTTCGAGCGCGACCGGGCCGTGCGCTTGGGCGCGATCGAATGCAGCCGCGATGAAATCGTAGCGGTGTTTCGCCGTGTGCGTGTGCGCAACTTCAAGCGCCGCGACCCCAGGCCAGTGGAAGAAGAGGCAGCGCAGGAGGAGCCCGGCATGGCGCGCTGGGCGGCCGGCAGCTGAACATGTGCTGGTCCCGAGAATCGGGGACCGATTTCCAAGAGCCCGCACCCGCGTCCAGGCTGCCGAAACGCTCCATGTCATGGCGCTGAGGCGCAGAAAGCCGCGGTTTTGGCCGATGTCGGCCCGGTCTGGGGGTTGCGTCCGCCCGGCAATACGTCTATATGCCGCCGCATTCCACACACGGACTTTGGTTTCTGCCCGGGAGAAATCCGGCTGAGACCATCCCGGTGGCGTTTCGAGCAATCTCGCTAAAAGCGTCATGGTCCGTGGAGGCTAACCGGAAAAGGAAATAAAGAATGGCACTGCCTGATTTCAGCATGCGCCAGCTTCTTGAAGCTGGTTCTCACTTCGGCCACCAGACCCACCGCTGGAACCCGAAGATGGCGCCTTACATCTATGGCGCCCGCAACAACATCCACATCATCGACCTCAGCCAGACCGTGCCGCTGCTGCACCAGGCGCTGAAGCAGGTCTCGGACACCGTTGCGCGCGGCGGCCGTGTTCTCTTCGTCGGCACCAAGCGTCAGGCTTCGGACATCGTTGCTGACGCTGCCCAGCGTTCGGCTCAGTATTACGTCAACTCGCGTTGGCTCGGCGGCATGCTGACCAACTGGAAGACGATCTCGAACTCGATCCAGCGCCTGCGCAAGCTCGACGAGCTGCTCGCTGGCGAAGCCCAGGGCTTCACCAAGAAGGAGCGCCTGAACCTTGAGCGCGAACGCGAGAAGCTAAACAAGGCTCTTGGCGGCATCAAGGACATGGGCTCGACGCCGGACCTGATGTTCGTCATCGACACCAACAAGGAAGCCATCGCCATCCTGGAAGCCAAGCGTCTTGGCATTCCGGTCGTTGCGATCATCGATTCCAACTGCGACCCAGACAAGATCGACTTCCCGATCCCCGGCAATGACGACGCCGCCCGCGCCATCCAGCTCTATTGCGATCTGGTTGCCAAGGCTGCGATCGACGGCATCGCTCGCCAGCAGGGCGCGCTCGGCATGGACATCGGCGCGTCGGCCGAAGCTCCGATCGAGCCTGCGCTCGACGCGGCTCCGACGACCGAAACGCCCCAGGCGTAATCGCGAAGGCCGGGCAACCGGCCTTCCTTTTCAGGATTGGGCGCAGCTAGCGCCGGCGTTCGGCGCATCATCGATCCCTCGGTGGTGCGTTCACGCATTTTGAAGCAAAGAGGCCACAATGAGCATTTCGGCAGCACAGGTTAAAGAACTCCGCGAACTGACGGGCGCGGGCATGATGGATTGCAAGACGGCTCTCAACGAGACTGGCGGCAACATGGAAGAGGCGGTCGACTGGCTGCGCAAGAAGGGCATCTCCAAGGCCGACAAGAAGGCCAGCCGCACCGCGGCCGAGGGCCTTGTCGGCGTCGATACCGGCGTGCGCGAGGCCGTCGTCGTCGAAGTCAATTCGGAGACCGATTTCGTTGCCCGCAACGCGGCCTTCCAGGAAATCGTGTCCAACGTCGCCAAGGTTGCTCTTGCATATGGCGGCACCGAAGCGGTTGCTGCTGCGAAGTATCCGGGCTCGGACAAGACCGTCAGCGACACCATCAAGGATGCCGTCGGCACCATCGGCGAGAACATGAGCTTCCGCCGTTCGGCCAAGCTTTCGGTTTCTGAAGGTGTCGTCGCCAGCTACGTCCACAACGCGGTTGCCGACAATCTCGGCAAGCTCGGCGTTCTGGTCGCCATCGAAACGACCGGCAACCACGATGCGGCCCGCGCTTTCGCGCGTCAGGTCGCCATGCATGTTGCTGCGACCAATCCGCTGGCACTGACGCCAGACGAGGTCGACGCCTCGGCTGTCGAGCGCGAGAAGGCGATCTTCGCTGACCAGGCACGCCAGTCGGGCAAGCCGGAAAACATCATCGARAAGATGGTCGARGGCCGYATSCGCAAGTTCTACGAGGAAGTCGTGCTGCTGAAGCAGGCTTTCGTGCTCAACCCCGACCTCACCGTCGAGGCAGCGCTGAAGGAAGCCGAAAAGCAGATCGGCGCTCCGGCCAAGATTTCCGGCTATGTGCGCTTCGCGCTCGGTGAAGGCATCGAGAAGGAAGAAAGCGACTTTGCCGCCGAAGTCGCTGCTGCGGTCAAGGGCTAAAAAATAGCGCTGCATCAAGCGCTTCCTGAGGATAGCCGAAGGG
>NZ_JBFUIP010000176.1:0-11246 GCF_056401815.1 Aminobacter sp. P4_D5
CCTGGAATGCGGCCTGCTCGTGCCTGTGTGCCGCAAGCGGCTCGGAGAGTTCGAAATTGGCACCCGCAACCGCGTCGCCGATAATGGTCATGACCGGACCTGTGAGGTCGTTGCGGCCTTCCAGCGACGGCAGGTCGGCAAGCGTGCCGTGGAAACGGCGGCGGTTTTTCAGGCTGGCGTTTTCGACAACGGCGACCGCCGTATCGGGCGACAACCCGGCATCGATGAGACGCCCCGCGACATCGGCGGCGACCGAGCGGCCCATGTAGACGGCAACGGTCGCACCTGAAATGGCGAGCTTGGCCCAGTCGGGCAGCGAGCCGCCCTTGAGATCGTGCCCTGTGGTGAAGACCATCGAAGAGGTCACGCCGCGCAACGTCAGCGGCAACTCGAAATCGGCGGCGGCGGCAAAGGCCGAGGTGACACCCGGCACGACCTCGTAGGAGACACCAGCGTCGCGCATCGCCTGCATCTCTTCGCCGGCGCGGCCGAATACCAGCGGATCGCCCGACTTGAGACGCACCACGCGCTTGCCGGCCAGCGCCAGTTCGACGAGCAGATCATTGATCTCGCTTTGCGTCTTGGAATGGCAACCCTTGCGCTTGCCGACCGGCAGCCGCTCGGCGTCGCGGCGGCCCATTGAAATCACCGCCTCGGGCACCAGCGCGTCATGCACGATGACATCGGCTTCCATCAAAAGGCGATGGGCACGCAGGGTCAGCAGGTCTTCGGCACCAGGACCAGCACCGACCAACGCGACATGACCCTTGATGGAGCCGTTCTGCAGCAACAGTTCGGTCGCCGCGTCATGCGCCTCGGCAAGCTGGCCATTGTCCAGGGCGCGCGCCGGAGCACCTTCGAAGAATTCGCGCCAGAAGCTGCGCCGCACATTGCCTTTGGGCAGCAAGCGCTCGACGGCGTCACGGAAGCTCGCGCCAAGCGTTGCCAGCGCGCCCAGCTGCGGCGACAACATGCGGTCGACGCGGGCACGGATCATCTGGGCAAGAACCGGCCCCGCTCCTTCGGTGCCGATGGCAATCGCGACGGGCGCACGGTTGACCAGTGCGGGCGTGAAGAAGTCGCACAGTTCGGGGCGGTCGACAGCGTTGACGGCAATGCCGAGGCGGCGGGCGTCCTGGGAGACGCGATGGTCGAGCGCTTCATCACCGGTGGCCCCGAACACCAGCACAGCACCCTCGACCAGCGCCGCCTCATAGGCAGCGTGGATACGGGTCGCGCCGTTGGCCGCGATCCAGTCGCGCAGATGCGGCTCGACATTGTCGGCGATGATGCGGATTTCTGCGCTGGACTGGCTGAGCAGGCGGGCCTTGGCCAGCGCCTCATCGCCACCGCCGACGATGGCCACGACTTTGCCTTCGACCTTCAGGAAGATCGGAAAGGCATTCAGCTTGGCGGCGGCTTGCGTCATGTCAGGGGTTCCAGAATACCCGATATTTTTAGCCGCCCTTGCTGCGCCGCAGAAGAAACGCACTCGCGCGCCCCGACTTGGGATGCAATCGCTTTTGCCCGCGCCTTTGCGGCAAGAGAAAATTATTCCGCGCACTGCTCCGCAAGGTCATTTGCGGTCGACGCCGCCCCGTGAGCACGCCACTGCCGCCTCAAGGCCCGCAGCCCTTGAAATCTCCCGCAATTGCCAGGCTTGCAGGGTAACTGACCCTGTCGGTGACTAGGTGAGCACAGTGACACTGCCGGGCTCGTTTTTCTAATTTCTACTAAGTTAGTAGAATTAAGCCGGGCCGTCTCACCATGGATCTTTCGGAACATCCGCGGTCACCTCGCGTTCCCCAAGCGGGGCACAACGCCTCGCCAGAAAAAGGAGCACGACATGACGCACATCAATCTGAAGCATGGGATCTGGGTGCTGGTGGCGKATGGCGAAAAGGCGCTGTTCCTGAAGAACCAAGGCGACACGAAATATCCAAACCTCGAAGTCGTGCGCGAGATGGAACAGGAAAACCCACCGACGCGCGAACAAGGCAGCGATCGCCCCGGACGCTATAGCGACGGTCCCTCGGCCCATCGCAGCGCGGTCGACGACACCGACTGGCACAGGGTCGCCAAGGAGCGCTTCGCCGACGAGATCGCAGCGCGGCTCTATAAACTTGCCCACGCCGGCGATTTTCGCGAGATCGTCCTGGTCGCGCCACCTGTGGTGCTCGGCGAACTGCGCAAGAAACTGCACAAGGAAGTCGACAAGCGGGTTTCGGGTGAACTTCCCAAGACGCTAACCAATCACAGCGTTTCCGACATCGAGTCGATCCTGATGGCGGCCTGATCCGCCACAGTAGTAGCAAGCAACCCAATGGTGTGTGCCGGCAGCGATTGCCGGCATTTTTTTGGGCCACCGGCCTAGTTTCTTGGCCGCTTAGGGTTGCGCATGCGCACTTGGGTCCACCATATTGGAAACGCAGCGGTTTTCACCGCGCACCCCAACAAATCGCCAACTTTCCGAAAGGTGCCGCCGGGACAATGCCGCATGACACGCCCCTCATCGCAACCATCGTCGCCGGTCTGGGGCTGGCATTCATTTTTGGCGCTCTCGCCAATCGCTTCAAGGTTCCGCCGCTTGTCGGCTATCTGATCGCCGGCGTTCTGGTCGGGCCGAACACGCCCGGTTTCGTCGCCGACCAGAAACTGGCTCTGGAACTCGCCGAAATCGGCGTCATCCTGTTGATGTTCGGCGTTGGCCTGCATTTTTCGCTGAAAGACCTGTTGTCGGTGCGCGCCATCGCCGTGCCCGGCGCGATCGTGCAGATCGGTTTTGCCACAGCCCTTGGCGCGGCACTGGCCTGGATGCTCGGCTGGTCGATCGGTGCCGGCCTGGTGTTCGGCCTGGCGCTGTCAGTCGCCTCCACGGTCGTGCTTTTACGCGCCCTGCAGGAGCGCCGCATGATCGAGACCGAGCGCGGACGCATCGCCGTCGGCTGGCTCATCGTCGAGGATCTGGCGATGGTTCTGGCACTCGTGCTGCTGCCCGCGCTTGCCGGCGCCCTCGGCGGCGATCAGCAGGCGTCGCAGGCGCCCAACATTCTCGCCCTTCGCTTCGATTTGGGTGTTTGGGGCGTACTCGGCATCACCCTTGCCAAGGTTGCCGCCTTTSTCGTCCTGATGATGGTCGTCGGCCGCCGTGTCATTCCCTGGCTGCTGCACTACGTCGCCCATACCGGCTCACGCGAACTGTTCCGCCTGGCGGTGCTGGCAATCGCGCTCGGCGTGGCCTTCGGGGCCGCGAAACTGTTTGGCGTGTCGCTGGCACTCGGCGCCTTCTTCGCCGGCATGGTCATGAGCGAATCCGAGCTCAGCCATCAGGCGGCTGAAGAAACGCTGCCGTTGCGCGATGCGTTTTCGGTGCTGTTTTTCGTTTCGGTCGGCATGCTGTTCGACCCGACGAGCCTGCTCAGCAACACCTGGCCGATCCTTGCCACGCTGTTCATCATCATCATTGGCAAGTCGGTGGCTGCCTTCCTGATCGTCGTTGCCTTCGGCTATCCGATCGCAACCGCGCTCATCATTTCGGCCAGCCTCGCCCAGATAGGCGAGTTTTCGTTCATGCTCGCCAGCCTCGGCGTCAGCCTCGACCTGTTGCCCGAGCAGGGGCGCGACCTGATCCTGGCCGGCGCGATTCTGTCGATCGTGCTCAATCCTCTGGCCTTTGCCGGTGCAGCGCGCCTGAAGCCCTGGCTCGAAAAGCGCGCCGGCATTGCCGAAGCTGTCGAAGCCGTGCCGATCGGCCCGGCGACCGAACCCGGCGAGGTCGCGACCACATCAGTCGTGCCGGTCATGGCCGACGAGGATGCGCCGCCTCCGACCAAGCTCACCGACCACACCATTCTGATCGGCTATGGCCGCGTCGGTTCGCTGGTCGGCAAATCTCTGAAGGAGGCCGGCCTGCCCTTCCTAGTCATCGAGGATGCCCACAAGACGATCGCCAAGCTCAAGGCCGACGGCATCGAGACGGTGTCCGGCAATGCGGTCAAGGGGGAGGTATTCGCCTCGGCCAATGCCGCTGGCGCCCGGCGGCTGATCCTGGCCATCCCCAATGCCTTCGAGGCGGGCCAGATCATCCTCAAGGCCAAGGCCGCCAATCCGGAGATGCTGATCGTCGCGCGTGCCCATTCCGACGCCGAGGTCGATCACCTCACAGGCCTCGGCGCCGACAAGGTGATCATGGGAGAGCGCGAGATCGCGCGCGGCATCGTCGAGCAGGTGCTGGCAGCGGACGCGCCGCCGATCGGCGATCCCAAGCCGTCACCGGCGGCTGCCTGATCGGCTGGGGTACAATCAGGCGCTGTTGCTAGCGGCGAGCTGGGCAAGATGGCCGGGCAGATCGGTGCCGGAGCCAGCCGCATTGATGGTGTCGAAATAATCGTGCCAGCCGGACGCGGCGATGCCCTGCAAGAGCGCGTCGAGTGCTGCATCGTCGGGGAAACGCCAGATGGCGAAGAAACGATGCGGGGCGGGATGGATCTTGGTGGCATCGGTTTCACCCAGGGCAATCGCCTCGACGCCGAGCGCTGACAAGGCGGCCATGCCGGCACCTATGGCTTCGAAGAATGCCTGGCGCCCGGCTGCGTCAAGTGCCAGCCATGCGGGTTTCGGAGTGTAGAGCTCGGCTAGATAATGCGCCATGTTGGTTTCCTTTCGACAAGGCGCTGCCAACGGCCACGGGATGCGGCCGCGTTTGCAAGCGCGGGAATTGGGTTAGGGAGCAGGCGCCGCGTCAGCTGGGAGGCGCGCTGGGCTTTGCTGCTGCGGGATCGAGATTTTGCCAGACACGGCTAAGCAGATCGCCAAACAGCTGGCGGTCGTCGGCGCTGAAGCCGGCAAACAGCGTAGCAATCCATCTGGTGTGCTCATCGAACAGGTCACGTGCCGCTGTCTGCCCCTTGGCGCTCAGGCGCACCGAGATCTTGCGGCGGTCCTCAATGCCCGGATGGCGCGCCAGGAAACCGTCGCGTTCGAGCCCGTCGAGCAGCCCGGTGATCGTCGCGCGGGTGACGCCAGCGCGCTCGGCCAGCTCGTGCGGCGACAGCCCTTCTGGGCGATCGTGCAGCAGAAATAAAAGCACGAACTTGCCCTCGGACAGCTGGTGCGGGGCGAGACGGGCGGCGCAATCCCGGTCGATCGCCGACGACAGTGCCAGGATTTCCAGGCACAGCCGCAAGCCAGCCTCAGGCCTGCCCCGGCGCTTGGCCTCGTCCAGCAGAGCGAGATGTTTCTGTTCGAGCATTGTCATACGTCGCCATATAGTATGGCGCCATATTAACTGTCAATCGCCGTTTGAACGCGATCCGCGCAAGCCAGGCGAAAAGGCTAGTTCCCCAAAAGCACGTCCAGAATAGAGGTCTCGCGGCGCTGGGTCGGACCACCGACATCGCCGGGGGGTACCGGGCGGCGGATGGAGGCAGTCGAGGATTGCTCCTGCGCACCGGCATCACCGACCTGCTCGACCGGCCGGCGTTGCTGCACAGGCTGCGGCGCTGCCGGGAAGCTGTTCTCGTCGAGAGGCTGATTTTCGATGGCGACATCGGGCGTTGCGGGCTGGGGCGTCCACGAGCCCGGCAATGCCGCCACCGGCACGCCCTCATGGGCCGCGACCATGAATTCGTGCCAGGCGAGCGCCGGCAGCGCGCCACCGGTGACCTTCTTCATCGGCTTGCCGTCGTCATTGCCGAACCACACGCCGGTGGTCAGGTTCGCGGTATAGCCGACGAACCAGGCATCGCGCGAATTCTGGCTGGTGCCGGTCTTGCCGGCGGCCGGCCAGGCGAAGGCAGCCTTCTTGGCCGAGCCCTCCTCGACCACCCCGGCCATCATGGCGTTCATCATGCCAACGACCTCGGGGCTGATGACACGCGGTCCACCCCCGGCGGTGCTTTCATACAGCACCTTGCCGTCGGTCGTGGTCACCCGCCGGATGATGTGCACGTCGGGGCGATAACCGCCATTTGCGAAAGGTACATACGCCGCCGTCAGCTCGAGCGGCGTCACCTCGGATGTGCCGAGCGCGATCGAGACATTGGGCTGCAGCTCGGATTCGATGCCCATGCGATGGGCAGCCTCGACCACGGCGTTCGGCCCGACTTCCATGGCGAGCTGGGCGGCAACAGAGTTCAGCGATTTGGCAAGCGCTGTCTTCAGCGTCACCTTGCCGAAATATTTGCCATTGTAGTTTTCCGGGGTCCATTTGCCGATCTTGATCGGCGCGTCGTTGCGCACGCTGTCTGGCGTACGGCCCTGCTCCACGGCTGCCATGTACACGAAGGGCTTGAAGGCCGAGCCCGGCTGGCGTCGCGCTTCGGAGGCGCGGTCGAACTGGCTGGTCGAATAATCGTAGCCGCCGACCATGGCGCGCACCGCGCCCGAATTGTCGATCGACACCAGCGCGCCCTGGCTGACATTGAGCTTCTGGCCGTTCTCGTCGATCAGGCGCCGGATCGATTTTTCGGCTAGGTCCTGCAGCGTCATGTCGACCGTGGTGTCGACGATGATGTCGGAACGGACCTCGCCGATAAGCTCGGGAAGCTCCTGCATGACGCGGTCGGCGACGTAGTTTTCCGAACCAGTCCAGAACGAGGCGACACGAGCCGCTGGCGCGTTAACGGCGTTGGCCAGTTCCTTTTCGCCGATCATGTCCTGGTCGCGCATCGCACCCAGAACCAGTTGGGCGCGGTCGCCGGCAGCCTGAGGGTCGCGGGCCGGCGATAGCCTGGACGGCGCCTTGAGCAGGCCTGCGAGCAACGCTGCCTCGGCAAGCGTCACGTCGCGCGAGGACTTGCCGAAATAGCGCCGCGAGGCCGCTTCCACGCCGTAGGAACCCGAGCCGAAGAACACCCGGTTGAGATACATTTCAAGGATCTGGTCCTTGGTGTGCTTCTGCTCCAGCCAGATCGCCAGCAGCACTTCCTGCACCTTGCGCTCCAATGTGCGGTCAGGCTTCAGAAACAGGTTCTTGGCCAGCTGCTGGGTCAGCGTCGAGCCGCCCTGGGTGAAGCGCCCATGCAGGAACCTTGTCGACACGGCGCGCGCAAGGCCAATCGGGTCAAAGCCGAAATGCGAATAGAAGCGCTTGTCTTCGATCGCGATCACGGCCTGGGGAATGTAAGGCGACATCTGGTGCAGGCCGACGGCCTCGCCGCCGGTCATGCCGCGATTGGCGATCAGCTTGCCGTCGACGCCGACGATCTTGATGTTGGGCGAGCGGTCGGGGATCGCCCATGTCGTGGCGCTCGGCATCTTGGCGCCGTAATAGACAACGATGCCGGCGGCAGCGATGCCGCCCCAGATGGCGAGCACGAAGCACCAGTAGACCAGCCGGCCGACGATGCCGAACATGCCACGGCGGGGCTTCTTGACCCGGCCGCGCGGCGTCGACCTTGTCTTGGAGGATTTGCGTTTGGCCGGGGCTTTGCGGCTAGGCACGACGCGATCCTCCTCGCGCACCGAAAACACCTCGTCTTCCGCATCGTTGCGCGGGCTGTCGAAGCTGGGCTCGATGCGTCTGTCTTTTCGGTTCGCCATACCTGTCTGTCCGGCCCCCATGCCAATGGCGTTCCGGTTGGACATTAAATGCGGCGATTTAAGGAGGCATTAAGTGAAGCGGTGTGGAGAAGCGTGGGGCTACGGCCGAACTGCCTCACGGCCCAATGGTCTTGTTGAGAGCAGCCGAGATGCGTTCGCGCAGTATCTCGGCGATGTCGGTGTCCATATGCAGGCGCACGCGGCCACCGCGCGCATCGACAAGCGTCACCGCAACGCCGTCGAGCGTGTCGTCCTTGGCCGGCTCGACAGCCGCAACCATGAACTCATGCTCTTTTCGGTCGGGTTTTTCGGCCATGGCGGTTCTCCCTGGCAGGGCGACCAGATGATACGCCTATTCTTCCTCGTCGTCGCCACCAGGCTTGGACCAGGAGTGCGGGGAAATCCGCTTTTGGGTGTCGCTGTCGACATAGGCCCACCAGCCCTCGTCGCTGTCGTCCCATTGGCCACCGGCAGCCTTGAGGCGGGTGAGCGAACGGTATTGCGCGAGCGATTCGTTTTCCTGGCCGTCGCGGTCGGTCCAATAGACCATGACCTTTGAGCCATCCTTGGGTGCGGTGGCGATCGGCAATTTGGCGCTCATGCGGTTCCCCTCAAATCTGATTGCGAACAACAGCCGACCGCGCGGCCCGGTAAAGCCACGCGGCGGCGAATGTCATCGGCGCGTCAGCAAAGCCGCCAACAGACCGAAAACGGCAACGCCCACGAGCGCAGTGGTCATCGGATTGTCTTGAGCGGTCTTTTGAGCTGCACGCGCCTGCTTGCGCATCGCCGGCATCGCGTCGGAAAAACGTTCGTAGAACCCATCATAGAGCTCTGAGGCGCTTTCGCGGGTATCGGCAAGTGCTGCCGTGCTGCGCTTGGACATCGCCTTGGTCAGCGAAGCGACCTGCTTGGTCAGCTGGGAAACCTGTTCTTCGAGGTCGGTCTGGATTTCTTCACGGGTCGTGGCCATTCGGGTATATCCTTTCACTAGATTACCCAGCCCAAACGGCTCAGCCGCCCAGTTCGTTCCCAAAAAAGGCGTGCCCAAAGCCCGTCATCCCGAAAACCGATGTCGGTTTTCGGGATGGAAAATACACAATTTCAATAGGTTGATAGATTTCAGCTGTGGGCGAAGATGTCTTCTTCGTCCCAGCCCATCAGGTCGAGCTTGGCGCGGGTGGGAAGGAAGCGGAAGCAGGCCTCGGCCTCCTTGGCGCGTCCGTCGCGTTCAAGCCGGCCAGCCAGAACGTCGCGCAGGCGATGCAGGTAAAGGACGTCGGAAGCGGCATATTCGAGCTGCTCGGGCGAAAGCGTCTCGGCCGCCCAGTCCGACGACTGCTGCTGCTTCGACAGGCTGACACCCAGAAGCTCGTTGCAGATGTCCTTGAGGCCGTGGCGGTCGGTGTAGGTGCGGCAAAGGCGCGAGGCGATCTTGGTGCAGAACACCGGCTCGGCCATGACGCCGAAGGCATTGTAGAGCACGGCAATGTCGAAGCGGCCGAAATGAAACAGCTTCGTGATCTTGCGATCCTTGAGCAGGGCAACGAGGTTCGGTGCCTTCTTCTGCCCTGGCGCGATCTGGATCACGTCGGCAGTGCCGTCGCCCGGCGAAATCTGCACGACGCAGAGGCGGTCGCGATGCGGGTTCAGCCCCAGCGTTTCGGTATCGATGGCGACCGCATCGACATTGTAGTGGTCGAGGTGCGGCAGGTCGTTCTTGTGAAAGCGGATGGTCATTGTTTTCTCCGATCGCGGCTTGGCTCGTCCTCGCCGCGATCGGATGAAAAATCAACAGAAAGTTGATCTTAGGGGGTCACGAACGGGTCAGCGCCTCAAGAATACGGGCCCAGGAGCGCTGGCCCTTGTGGAACGAGTTCAGGTCGTACTTCTCGTTGGGCGAATGGATGCGGTCGTCGGGCAGGGCGAAGCCGACCAGCAGCGATTCCATGCCGAGATAGGTCTGGAAGTCACCGACGATCGGGATCGAGCCGCCCATGGCAATCATCACCGTCTGCTTCGACCACTCATCCGACAGCGCTTCCTTGGCCTTGCCCAGGAAGGGCGAGTCGTAAGACAGCTGGATCGCCGGCGAGCCGCCATGCTCGTGGAACTCGACACTGCAATCGGCGGGAATGCGCGCCTTGACGAAATCGCGGAAGGCGGTCCGGACCTTCTCGGGATCCTGCTTGTGGACGAGGCGGAACGACACTTTCGCCGAGGCTTCCGCCGCGATCACCGTCTTGAAGCCCTTGCCGGTGTAGCCACCGATGATGCCGTTGAATTCGGCTGTCGGCCGCGCCCAGACCAGTTCGAGCACCGAACGTCCCTTTTCGCCCGAGGGAATCGACAGGCCGACCTCGCCGAGGAATTTCTCGGCCGTCTCACCCAGCGTTTCCCAAGACTTCAATATCTGGGACGGGGTTTCTTCGACACCGTCATAGAAGCCGGGAATGGTGACATGGCCGGTGTCGTCGTGGATGTCGGCGAGCACCTTGGCGAGGATGCGCACCGGGTTGGCGGCGGCACCGCCATATTCGCCCGAATGCAGGTCGCGGTCGGCGGCGTGAACTGTGATCTCCTCGCCGACCAGTCCGCGCAGTGCAATCGAGATCGCGGGTGTATCGCGGTCCCACATGCCGGTGTCGCAGACCATGGCGAAATCGGCCTTGAGCTCTTCGGCATTGGCATCGAGGAACGGCTTGAGCGACGGCGAGCCGGACTCTTCTTCGCCTTCGAACAACAGCGTGATCTTGCACGGCAGGCCGCCATGCACCTCTTTCCAAGCGCGGCAGGCCTCGACGAACAGCATCAGCTGGCCCTTGTCGTCGGACGAGCCACGGCCGGTGATGACCTTGAGGCCAGGCGCGATTTCCTTGATCTTGGGATCGAACGGATCGCTCTCCCACAGCTCCAGCGGGTCGACCGGCTGGACGTCGTAGTGACCGTAAAACAGCACGTGCGGCGAGCCGGCGGGGCCGTCATGATGGGCAACCACCATCGGGTGGCCTGGCGTGTCGCGGACGCTGGCGTCGAAACCGATGGTCTTGAGATCGGCGACCAGCCATTCGGCGGCTTTGCGGCAATCGCCTGCAAAAGCCGGATCGGTGGAAATCGACTTGATGCGAAGCAGGCCGAAAAGGCGCTCCAGGGACTGATCGAGGTTTTTATCGAGACGGTCGAGAACGGGCGCTAGCGCGGTCATGTGGGTGCCTTTCGATTCTTCTGCGCCGCAACCTAGTGACCGAACACGAAAACGAAAAGCCAGCAACATTGGGCCAGCGACCGATGGGAGATGCTTTGCTGTGTTGGAAATAAAAAAGTGCCGCCGTGGTGGAGGGGTAGCCACGGCGGCACATTCTTTAAACGGTGCGGCAGCCCGGAGAGGGGGATGAGGCTGCCGCAGGGTCCGGATAGGCGGGGGACGGGCCTGAGACCGGACTTCGGCAAAAACTGCCGATGCCCACTATTTGTTCCTTTGAACGTGGCGATTCAAGGGCACGGAGATTACACTTTTGTAACATGACCGTGATTGACCCCTTAGCACGGTCTCAGCCCTTGGCCTGCTTGCAGCTCTATTCGTTCAATGGCATTCCGCCAACACCAAAATCCTGCAGATCGACTTCATTAACAACCACAAATATTGGGGTCGGCTTCTTGCCGAGGACATCGACCAAAAGATCAGTGGTGCCCTTGATCAGAAC
>NZ_JBFUIP010000177.1:0-11078 GCF_056401815.1 Aminobacter sp. P4_D5
GCATCAAGCGCTTCCTGAGGATAGCCGAAGGGCGCCGCGTGACATCGCGGCGCCCTTCGTGTATCGGAACTCCCGATCTTTCAACAGCCGTGAGGAATTCATGACCGCCAAGCCGCTCTACCGGCGTGTTCTGCTCAAGGCGTCGGGTGAAGCCCTGATGGGCGAGCAGCATTTTGGCATCGACGTGTCGGTGGTCGACCGCATCGCATCTGATATCGCTGAGGCGAGGGCGCTTGGCGTCGAGGTGGGCGTTGTCATCGGCGGCGGCAACATCTTCCGCGGCGTGGCTGTTGCCTCCAAGGGCGGCGACCGGGTCACCGGCGACCACATGGGCATGCTCGCCACCGTCATCAATTCGCTGGCACTGCGCACCTCGCTGGTCAAGCTTGGCGTCGATGCCGTGGTGCTTTCGGCGATCGCGATGCCTGAGCTTTGCGAAAGCTTCTCGCAGCGCCAGGCCACCGCCTACATGGACGCCGGCAAGGTGGTGATCTTCGCTGGCGGCACCGGCAACCCGTTCTTCACCACCGATTCGGCCGCGGCACTTCGTGCTGCCGAAATTGGCGCCGATGCGCTGTTCAAGGGCACGCAGGTCGACGGTGTCTACTCGGCCGATCCGAAGAAGGATCCCGATGCGACCCGCTTTGAGCGCATTACGCATGCGGAAGTCATTGCAAAAGGCCTGTCGATCATGGACACGGCAGCAATTGCTCTTGCGCGCGAAAACAACATTCCGATAATCGTCTATTCGATCCATGAAAAAGGCGGTTTCGGCGAAATATTGAGAGGTGGCGGTCGCTGCACGGTTGTTGCGGACGCCTGACAATTGGAACGACGGTCCCGGGGTTTCGGGACCAAGGAGGCTTTGATGAGCTCGAACTACAACGATCTTCAGCGGCGCATGGAAGGCGCCATCACCGCGTTCAAGAGCGATCTCGCCTCGCTCCGTACGGGCCGCGCCTCAAGCAACCTTCTCGACCCGATCCAGGTCCAGGCCTATGGTTCGGCCATGCCGCTCAACCAGGTCGCGACCGTGTCGGTGCCCGAGCCGCGCATGATCTCGGTTTCGGTCTGGGACAAGTCGATGGTCGGCGCTGTCGATCGCGCCATTCGCGAATCCAATCTCGGCTTTAATCCGATTGTCGACGGCACCAATCTGCGCATTCCGCTGCCGGAGCTGAACGAACAGCGCCGCAAGGAGCTGGTCAAGATCGCGCACACCTATGCCGAAAATGCCAAGGTGGCGGCGCGCCACGTGCGCCGCGACGGCATGGACGTGCTCAAGAAGGAAGAAAAGGACGGCGACATCAGCCAGGACGACCATCGCGTCCAGTCTGAGAAGGTGCAGAAGCTGACCGACGACACGATCAGCCAGATCGACAGCCTGCTTGCGGGCAAAGAAGCCGAGATCATGCAAGTCTAAGGCGGCCTGAGACTGGCCCGAAAGCGAACGGATGACTACGCCCGCGCATGTCGCGATCATCATGGACGGCAACGGTCGCTGGGCAAAGGCCCGCGGCCTGCCGCGCGTTGCAGGACATCGTGCCGGCGTCGAAGCGCTGCGCCGCACCGTTCGCGCGGCAGCCGACCTCGGTATCTCCTGGTTGACGGTCTATGCGTTTTCTTCGGAAAACTGGTCGCGGCCGAAATCCGAGGTCACCGACCTCATGGGGCTGCTTAAGATCTTCATTCGCCGCGACCTGGCAGAACTCCACAATAGCGGCGTGCGTGTCCGCATCATCGGTGATCGCGCGACCTTGCAGCCCGACATCCGTTCCCTGCTGGAGGAAGCCGAAACGCTGACCGCCGGCAACGGTTCGCTGACCTTGGTCATCGCTTTCAACTATGGCGGACGCGACGAGATCGCGCGCGCGGCGCGCAAGCTCGCCGAGGCGGTCAAGCGTGGTGAGATTTCGGGTGAGGACATCACGCCGGAAAGGTTTGCCGAAGAGCTCGACACATCGGGCATCCCTGATCCCGATCTGGTCATCCGCACCAGTGGCGAAGTTCGGCTATCCAATTTTCTGCCATGGCAAGCGGCCTACAGCGAACTTGTTTTCCAGCCCTGCTACTGGCCGGATTTCACCCGCGAGCATCTGAGCGAGGCCGTGCGCGAGTATACCGGCCGCGAACGCCGCTTTGGCGGGCTTGCCGCGCGCGACGTCGCTTTGTGACCACTGACATGAGCAATCTCCAGCTGCGTACAATCTCGGCGATCGTGCTCGCGGCAGCGGTACTGCTGCTGACGTGGCTGGGCGGCATGCCTTTCCGGCTGCTCTCGGCGGCCATAGCCCTTGCCATATTCTACGAGTGGTCGCGCATGTCGCGACCGACGAGCGACGCAGGCTGGCCCGTGGGCGGCCTTGCCATGCTGCCTGAAGTGGCGATCCTGCTGTTTGCCGGTGCACTGGTTGCGGGGGTGCCCGCACTGGCGCTGATCGGCCTGGCTGGTGCCTCCACGGTGATTCTGTGGGGCGTGGGCCGGCTGCGCGGCGAAATGGCCTGGGAAGCAGCCGGATTCGGCTATGCCGCGCTCTCCGGGCTGTCTCTGGCGTTGCTGCGCGGCAATGACGCAGCCGGCCTCATTGCCATCCTGTTTTTGTTTGCGGTTGTCTGGGCGACCGACATCTTCGCCTATTTCGTCGGCCGCAAGATCGGCGGGCCCAAGCTTGCGCCTGCCATCTCGCCTGGCAAGACTCGCAGCGGCGCGCTTGGTGGTGCCGTAGGCGGCGTTGTGGCGGGGCTTTTGCTTGCCAGCGTTGCCGGCGTCGGCAACCTGTTCGCCTTGGCAATCGTCGCTTTGCTGCTCTCGGTGATCTCGCAGGCGGGTGATCTGTTCGAATCCTGGGTCAAGCGCCGGCACGGCTACAAGGATTCGGGCTCGCTGATCCCTGGCCATGGCGGCGTGATGGACAGGGTCGACGGGCTTGTCGCGGCGGCATTTGCCCTATACGTCATCGGTTGGATGTCAGGCTCGGCCGATCATCCGGCGCAGGGACTGTTTCCAGCCTGAGCGACCGAAGCGCGGGGCGTAAGCCTCGGGCAAGGCACGACGCCTCATTTGGGGCTCGATGGTATCTGGTTGAGGGCTTGATTTGAACGAGTATCTACCTGCCTTCCTGAGCACAGACGGACTGTTGATCGGCACCATCGTGCCGTTCCTGTTCGTGCTCACCGTCGTCGTATTCGTGCATGAGATGGGTCATTACCTCGTCGGCCGCTGGTGCGGGATCGGCGTTAAGGCCTTTTCGATCGGCTTTGGACCGGAGTTGCTGGGTTTCAACGACCGCCGCGGCACGCGCTGGAAGCTTTGCGCAATTCCCCTTGGCGGCTACGTCAAATTCGTTGGCGACATGAACGTCACCTCGACGCCAGGCAGCGAGGATGCAAATCTCACGCCCGAGGAACGCAATGTCGCGTTTCACACCCAGCCGGTCTGGAAGCGTGCCGCAACGGTCGTTGCTGGCCCTGTGTTCAACTTCCTTTTGACGATTGCCGTCTTCACCGTGCTATTTTCGGCCTATGGCCGCTATGTCATGGAGCCGACGGTCGCCGAAGTGCGTGCGGCAAGCCCGGCGGCAAACGCCGGCATCCAGCCGGGCGACCGATTCGTCAGTGTCGATGGCAGCCCGGTCGAAACCTTCTCCGACGTGCAGCGCCTGGTGTCAGGGCGTGGCGGCGATCCGATTACCTTCGTGATGATGCGCGACGGCAAGGACATCACCGTGACGGCGACGCCCGAGATGGTGGAGCAGAAGGATGCGCTCGGTAACTCGGTCAAGGTCGCCGTCATCGGCGTGGTCAACAACGAGGAGTTGGGGCAGCCGCGGCTGATCAACTACAGCCCAGGCGGCGCCTTTGTTCAGGCTGTTTCGGAGACTGGCCACATCATAGAGCGCACCGGCCAGTTCCTGACGCGATTCGTCGTCGGACGCGAGGACAAGTGCCAGCTCGGCGGACCAGTCAAGATCGCCGACATGGCCGGCAAGGCGGCTCAGCTGGGCTTTGTATGGCTGGTTCAACTGGTTGCGCTTTTGTCGGTCGGCATCGGTTTTCTTAACCTTTTGCCGATTCCTCCGCTGGACGGCGGCCACCTCGCATTCTATGCCGTGGAGGCGGTGATCCGCCGCCCCGTTTCCGAACGGGCGATGGAAGCGGTATACCGCGTGGGGATGATTCTGGTTCTTGCTTTTATGGGCTTCGTTTTCTGGAACGACCTGTTTGGATGCTGAATTCATGAAGAAATTTTAGACGGCCAGGGGTCCCGTTATGGGAGCGTTTACCATCTGGGGTGATATGCGTGACGCGAAAGTCACGCTCGCAAGGTAAGTAAATACAAATTAACTAGAAGCCTTGCGTGTAGGGAAAATCCGGTTAATACGGTACGAGAAATTTACCGCGACGTCCGGTTTTCTCGCCGTGGGGACTTCGAGAAAAAGGTTACAGAGGCCAATGAAGGCAGCACTTAAGTTTGCGAGCGCCGCGTCCGCGGTAGCTCTTTCCGCCGCGTTGGCCGTTCCGGCAGCAGTGACGGTTCAGTTTGTTGCCGTGTCGGCCGCAGAGGCGGCTGTGGTCAACCGGGTCGAAGTGCGCGGCAATCAGCGCGTCGATGCGGATACCGTCCGCAACTACATCACCATCAAGCCAGGCAAGTCGTTCTCCAACACCGACATCGATGATGCGGTGAAGGCGCTGTTCGGCAGCGGCCTGTTCTCCGACGTCCGGATCAATCAGGTCGGTTCGACCCTGGTGGTTCAGGTGTCCGAGTACCAGGTCGTCAACCAGGTGCTGTTCCAGGGCAACAAGAAGCTCAAGGACGCGCAGCTCACCGGTGCAGTCCAGCTCAAGCCGCGCGGCGCGTTCTCGCAAGCCGCACTCGATGCTGACGCAGCGACGATCAAGGAAGCCTACAAACGCGTCGGTCGCGACGACGTCACCGTCGGCACCAAGGTCATGGATCTCGGCGAGAACCGCGTAAACGTGGTGTTCGAGATCAATGAAGGCGGCCGCACCAAGATCGCTGCGGTCAATTTCGTCGGCAACAGTGCTTTTGGCGATCGTCGCCTCTCGGACGTCATTTCGACCAAGCGCTCGTCGTTCCTGTCCTTCATGCTGCGCGATGATATCTATGACGAAGATCGTCTGCGCGCTGACGAAGAGGCGCTGCGCCGCTTCTACTTCAATCGCGGCTATGCCGATTTCCAGGTCGTTTCGGCCTTTGGCGAGCTCGATGAAGCAACCAACCAATACACCATCACGATCACTGTCGACGAAGGTCAGCGTTATACGTTTGGTGACGTGTCGGTCGAGAGCACGATCCCGGAGATCGATGGCGCCCAGCTGCAGTCGCTGGTCGAAACCCGCAAGGGCGACGTCTACAATGCCAAGAACGTCGAAGACTCGATCATCGGCATCACCGAGAATGTCGCCGGCAAGGGCTATGCCTTCGCCAAGGTGACGCCGCGCGGTGACCGCAACTTCGAGACGCGCACCATCAACGTCGTCTATACGGTTGACCAAGGCGCCAAGGCTTATGTCGAGCGCATCGAAATCCGCGGCAACGAACGCACCCGCGACTTCGTGATCCGTCGCGAATTCGACGTCAGCGAGGGCGATGCCTTCAACCAGGTGCTGATCCAGCGCGCGAAAAAGCGCCTCGAAGCGCTTAACTTCTTTGAGAAGGTCGAGATTTCGACCGCTCCCGGTTCGCAGCCCGATCAGGTTGTGCTGGTTGTCGACCTGGTCGAGAAGTCGACCGGCGAATTCTCGATCGGCGCTGGTTATTCGACCGGTGGCGAAAACGAGGGCCCGTCGATCGAGGGCTCGATCACCGAGCGCAACTTCCTCGGTCGTGGACAGTTCATCAAGTTCTCGGCCGGTGGCGGCAAGAACTCGCGTGACTACAGCTTCTCGTTCACCGAGCCGTACTTCCTCGGACGTCGTATTGCTGCTGGCTTCGACATCTATCGCCAGACGCGAAACTACGACGAGTACGACAGCGACATCACCGGCGGAACGGTTCGCTTCGGCCTGCCGATCACCGACAACATCTCGGGGCAGTTGGCTTATAACCTGTCGCAGGAGGAGTATAACCTCTCCAATGAGTGCGATACCGACGGCAACGGGATTCCAGATGCTGGCTGCAGTATCTCGCCGGCGATCGTTGATGGCGTGCAGGATAGCCCGTGGATCAAGTCGTCTGTCAGCGGAACGCTAGTGTACAACACCGTTGACGACATGAAGAGCCCGCACAATGGCATCTATGCGAACTTCACCACGGAAGTTGCAGGTCTGGGTGGCGATGCCCAGTTCGTCAAAGTCAGCGGTCGCGGCACCTATTACCAGACGTTGTCGGAAGAATTGGACATCGTAGGCCTGGTTTCGGGCGGCGCCGGCCATGTCCAAGGCTTCGGTGACGATGGTCTGCGCGTGTTCGACCAATTCAACAACAGCAACCGCATGATCCGCGGTTTCGAGTATAATGGTATTGGTCCGTTCGATCTGAATGGTGGCGACCACCTCGGTGGCACGACATACTTTAATGCTACCGCTGAAGCGCAGTTCCCGATCCCTGTTGTGCCGGAGAGCTTCGGACTGCGTGGCGCAGTCTTTGCAGACGCTGCCACACTTTATGGCAGCGGGATTGATACCCCTGGTGTTAACTTGGTATCGACCGACATGCAGTGGCGTGCGTCCGTTGGCATTGGTCTGCTCTGGGCCTCGCCGTTTGGTCCGCTTCGCATCGACTATGCGATGCCGATTGCCAAGCAGGACACCGACAATACGCAGGAATTCAACTTCGGCATTTCGACCCGCTTCTAATCGCGCGGAACGATCCTTCCGGGCCATCGTGGCCCGGAAGACGGTTACCCGGCTTGGCTGGAACAGTATTTTATGACGGATCCGGTATTTTTTGTGCCGTCACGCCGCTTCACGGTGGGCGAGGTGGCCGGCCTCACCGGTGCGACACTCGTCGACCCCAAGCACTCCCATATCGCCATTTCGACCATCGCTGCAGCAAGCAGTGGTGGCGATGGCGCCCTGGTGTTTGTCGACGGCAAGCGCAACGCAAAGCCCTTGGCGACACTTTCAGCCGCTGCCGTGTTCTGCACGCCTGACGTTGCAGGCATGGTTCCTGACGGTATCGCCGTTCTGGTTACACCGCGTCCACAACAGGCCTTCGCCCGCATCGGGCGGCTGCTTTATCCCGAGGCTGAACGCCCGGTTGGCGTGACGGGTATCTCAGGCATTTCACCATTCGCTCACATCGATCCGACCGCTCATATCGAAGCCGGCGCGATCATCGAGGCCGGTGCGGTCATCGGTGCCAATGCCGCTATCGGCAGCGGCACGGTGATAGCCGCCAATGCGGTCATCGGGCGTTCCTCGCAGGTCGGACGCGATTGTTACATCGGCCCGCACTGCTCGATCCAATATGCGCTGATCGGCAATGGCGTCATCATCCATGCGGGTGCTCGCATCGGTCAGGATGGTTTTGGCTTCGCCGGTGGTGCGCGTGGACCCGAACGCGTTCCTCAGATTGGCCGTGTCATTATCCAGGATAATGTCGAGATCGGCGCCAACTCCACTGTCGATCGCGGCGCGCTGGCCGACACGATCATTGGCGAGAACACCAAGATCGACAATCTGGTCCAGATCGCCCACAACGTGCGCATTGGCCGCAATTGCGTTATCGCGGGCCTTTCAGGTATTTCGGGCTCGGTCGTTGTCGGCGACAACGTGATGATGGGCGGTGGCGTCGGCCTCGCTGACCATCTGACCATCGGCGCAGGCTCCCAGTTGGCTGCGCGTAGCGGTTTCATGCATGACGTGCCTGCGGGCGAGGTTTGGGCCGGTTATCCGGCCAAGCCGATGAAAGAGGCAATGCGCGAATTCGCGCTGCTGAAGAAGTTGGCCAAGGGAAAACCAAAGGAGGGTGGGAGCAATGACTGACCAGGCAACCAAGACGCTCGAAGCCGTCGATATCCAAGGCCTTTTCAAGATCCTTCCGCATCGCTATCCGTTTCTGCTGATCGATAGGATCGTCGAGATCGATGGCGACGACTCGGCGGTTGGCATCAAGAACGTCACCGTCAACGAGCCGCATTTCCAGGGGCATTTCCCGAGCCATCCGGTCATGCCAGGTGTGCTGATCATCGAGGCGATGGCCCAGACCGCCGGCGCCATCTGCCTGCGCCTGGTGATCGACGAAACCCCCTCGCTGGTCTACCTGATGACCGTTGACGGCGCCAAATTCCGTAAACCGGTCGTTCCTGGCGACCAGTTGCGAATTCACGTCAAAAAGATCAAGAAGCGCGGCAACATCCTGAAATTTGCCTGTCATGCGCGTGTCGATGGCGTCGTCGTAGCCGAAGCCGAGGTCGCGGCGATGATGGTACCCAAGGAATAAGCAAGAACGTCTATGAGCGAAACTTTCATTCATCCCGCCGCCGTCGTTGAAACCGGTGCAAAGCTGGGCGCGGGCGTCCACATCGGACCATTTTGCCATGTCAGCGCCGAAGCCGTCATTGGCGATCGCGTTGAGCTGATCAGCCACGTCTCGGTCATGGCCGCCACGACCTTGGGCGAAGGCTGCAAGGTGTTCCCGATGGCGACCCTTGGCGCAGCACCGCAAAACAACAAGCACAAGGGCGGCCGCACGACGCTGGTGGTTGGCAAGAACTGCACGATCCGCGAAGGCGTAACCATGCATGTCGGCACCGACACCAGTCGTGGCGAGACCACTGTGGGTGATAACGGGCTGTTCTTGGCCTACGCGCACATCGCTCATGACTGCGTGCTCGGCAGCAACGTCACCATGGCCAATCTGGCGACCCTGGGTGGCCATGTCGAGATCGGCAACAATGTGACGCTCGGCGGGCTCTCTGCCGTCCACCAGATGACACGTATCGGTCATCATGCATTTGTCGGCGGCGCAGCGATCGTCGATGGCGACATCATCCCTTACGGCATGGTGATGGGCAACCGCGCCAAACTGCGTGGCCTCAACGTCATCGGCATGAAGCGTTCCGGAGTGCCGCGCGCGGAGATCTTTGCGCTGCGCAAGGCCTACAAGATGATTTTCGATCCCGCCCGCTCCGTGGCCGAGAACATCCCGGCCGTCGAACGCGAGTTCGCCGGATCGGCCATCGTTCGCGACGTTCTCGATTTCATCCAGGCACGCGGCAAACGCCACTTCACGGTTCCGCCGCTCCGCAACGCCGTCTCCGACGACGCCGCCGATGACGAAAGCTGAGGGCGGAAAGAAGATAAACCTTTCCGCGACCGACAAGGTTGCTGTCGTCGCGGGCAGCGGCCGGCTTCCGGTCAATGTCGCCRACAGCCTTGCTCAGGGCGGCCACTCGCCCTTTGTCGTTCGTCTCCAAGGCGAGACCGATCCGGGAACCAGATTGGCTGGCTATGCGGGCGAGACACTTGCGATCGAGCAGTTCCCCTCGCTGCTGCCGCTTCTGAAGCAAAAGGGCATTACGCATGTCGTGCTCGCCGGCGGGGTCAGCCGGCGCCCAAGGTTGCGTTCTATCCGTCCAAGCCTGATGCTGTTTCGCCTGCTGCCACGTGCGCTGACGGCTTTGGCACGCGGAGACGACGGATTGCTGCGCATTCTGGTCAACACGTTCGAGGACTATGGCATCAAGGTCGTCGGCGCCCATCAGATCGTGCCGGAGCTTTTGGCGGTCGAAGGACCAATGGGCGCTCATGCGCCCCAGAAGGGCGATTGGGCCGACCTGAATGCCGGGCTCGAAGCTGCGCGTGTCATCGGTGCACTCGATGTCGGGCAGGCTGCTGTTGCGATCGGCGGTCGCGCGATTGCCCTTGAAGGCATCGAAGGCACCGACCTGTTGCTCGAACGCGTGCGCGAACTGCGCAACAATGGGCGGATCGCAGGGCGCAAACGCGGCGTTCTGGTCAAATGCGCCAAGCCGAAACAGGAACTGCGCGCCGATCTGCCGACAATCGGTCCCTCGACGGTCGACGCTGCGCATGCCGCAGGACTAGCTGGCATCGGCGTCGAAGCCGGGCGCTCGCTTGTGCTTGATTTTGGTGAGCTGATCGACCGTGCGGACACACTCGGCCTGTTTGTCGTCGGCCTGGCTGGCAAGGGAAGCAACACATGAGCTTGCCGCCACTCAAGATTGCCATTGTCGCCGGCGAAGAGTCCGGCGATCTGTTGGGCGCAGATCTGGTGCAGGCGCTGCAGCGCATGAGCGGGCGCGAAGTCAAGCTGGTCGGCACCGGCGGCCGCCATCTGCAGGAACTTGGCCTTTCGCCTTTGTTCGACGCCGGCGAGATCGCGCTGATGGGCCTGACTGCGGTCATTCGCGATCTGCCGCGCCTGATCAGGCGGATTGGTGAGACAGCGCGCTTCGTCGCCAAGGAGAAGCCGGATTGCCTGATCACCATCGACAGCCCTGATTTTTCATTGCGGGTGGCCAAGAAGGTTCGCGCTCTCGACCCAAAAATTCCGATCGTCCACTACATCTGCCCGAGCGTCTGGGCCTGGCGGCCTGGGCGGGCCAAGGCGATGAAGCCGCATGTCGACGAGATCTTGTGCATCTTGCCATTCGAGCCGGCTGAGCTTGCGCGCCTCGGCGGTCCGCATGGCACCTTCGTCGGTCATCGCCTGGCAACAGACCCCGGCATCGCCATTGCCGCGGCGATGCAGGACGGCAAGGGCGCGCTTGCGCCCGATCGTGAAAAGACGCTGCTGCTTTTGCCCGGTTCGCGACGCGGCGAAGTACGCAGCCTGATCGGGCCGTTCGGGGAGACCGTGTCGATCCTGCGCGCCCGCGGCCACCAGATGCGCCTGCTTTTGCCGACCGTCCCGCATGTCGCCGGCCTGGTCGAAGAAGCTGTCGCCGGCTGGCCGCAAAAACCCGAGATCCTCCTTGATCCGCAGCACAAGTGGCGGGCGTTCGGCGAAGCCGACGCGGCCTTGATCGCATCGGGAACCGTGTCGCTGGAACTCGCGCTTGCCCGTGTGCCGATGCTGTCGTCCTACAAGCTCGACACGTTCATGCGCGTGGTTCAAAGCCTGATCACAGTGTGGAGTGCCGCAC
>NZ_JBFUIP010000178.1:0-10999 GCF_056401815.1 Aminobacter sp. P4_D5
ATCATCCGCAACGTGGTGCCCGGTGTGAACTGGGGCGTCGACGTACTTGATCGGCGATACAGCCGATAGCGCTCACAAGAGAGGACGCACGCTTTCGTCAAGGCCGCTCCAGTCAGCGAGCGACATCAGTMCTTCGATGTCGAGCACCTTGCAGCCACCATCGCGCCACTGCACGAGCTTGCGGTCCATCAGTTTCCTGATCGTCTTGTTGGTATGGACGAGCGAAAGCCCGAGCGTGTCGGCGAGATGCTGCTGGGTGATCGGAATCTCCACCTTGCCGGCGCCATTCATACCGACCTTACGCGCCCGGCTGGCAATGAAAGCAAGCAGGTAGGCCGCGCGCTCAAGCGCTGAACGGCGTCCGACGCTCAACAAATTCTCGTCGAGCATCCGTTCTTCGCGCGCTGCAATCCATGTGATGTCGTAGCCGAGGCCAGGATAGCCGCGATAGAGTTCCATCAGCCGGTCGCGCTCGAACATGCACAAAAGCATCGGGGACAACGCCTCGACCGAGTGCTGCATCTCGCCCATCAGGCTGCCCTGCAGTCCGATCATGTCGCCCGGCAGCACATAGTTCAGGATCTGGCGGCGGCCATCCTCGAGCAGCTTGTAGCGAAAGCCCCATCCCGCAAGCACGGTATACAGATGTGCGCTGTTGCTACCTTCCGAAAGCAATGTCGCACCCTTGTCGACGGAAAGTTCTCCGCGCTTGAAGCCGCTGACGAAAGCCAGTTCTTCCATGTCGAAGGCCCTGAAAGCCGGCAACGACCGAAGCGGACACTTTTCGCACGAAACCTGCCGCGCCATTTCGCTCGGAATGCTCTGCCCGCTCATGCTATTCTCCAGGGAATGTGATCGGCAACGCGGTCAGGCCGGCGAAAGTTCCCCGTACCAGCGAGGTCGAGGACCGCTTCCTTGTCGAGCATGTCTTTTTTAAATGACAGCGGACGCGACTACCGCCATGTTCGGATTCAATTTCATGGAGTGCCCCTCGACGTGCCAACCCCGCTTTCAGGATTGCGTATCCTTGTGCTTGAAGACGAAGCCTTGATCGCGCTCGATGTCGAGCAGCTTTGCAAGGATCATGGCGCCGGGGATGTCGTCATCGCCAGCAATTTGCGCGAGGCTCAGGAAGCCGCGTTGCCTTATGATGCAGCCATCATCGATATCATGCTGAATGGCGAGCCGACGCTCGACTTCGCCCGCGGCCTTGCAGCTGCGGGCGTACCGTTCATCTTCGCCTCGGGCTACGACCAGCTGGACGAAATCTTCACCGGCTTTCCGGACGTTACCTTGGTAAGCAAGCCCTATGGAGGCGATGACCTTGTCGAGGCCGTCGCCGAAAGCATCCGAAAGACCCGCTCAGCCGAGCGTTGATCCCATGACCTGAGCCGCGATCGCGTCGGGGCCATAGTCGGCCTCGCCCGAGACGTCGAGTATCTCCTGCAGCCTGTTGCGGGCGCGACTCACACGGCTCTTGATGGTGCCCACCGCGCAACCGCAGATTTCGGCCGCCTCTTCATAAGAAAAGCCGGATGCGCCGATCAGAACGATCGCCTCGCGCTGGTCTTCGGGGAGCTGCTCGAGCGCCTTGCGGAAATCGTCGAGATCAAGCCTGCCGGGCTGGCTCGGATGCACGGCCAGACGCGCGGTCAAAAGGCCGTCGCTGTCTTGCACCTCGCGTCCGCGCTTGCGCATCTGCGAATAGAATTCATTGCGCAAAATTGTGAACAGCCAAGCCTTCAAATTGGTACCCGGCTGAAAGCTCGTCTGTTTGTCCCACGCCTTGACGAGCGTTTCCTGGACCAGGTCGTCGGCTCTATCGGCATTTTGAGAGAGCGACATGGCGAAAGCGCGCAGGCCAGGGATCGCCGCGAGCAAGTCGCCCTTGAAACCGAGGGAAGCTGCCATGCGTGGTCAGTCCTTCTGCTGCGCGGGTTCGGCTTCTTCCAGCTGGCTGAGCAACTGGGCGAAACGATCCGGCACCTCGTCGGACACCAGTTCATCGTAATATTGTTTCAATTTTCGGCCGATTTCGGAGTTTGCTCCAAGAGGCTCGCCGTCTCGGCGGCGCTTCGGCGCGGCGTTGCCTGCACCACTTGTCTGCTTAGTCATATGCTTGCTTTGCCCTTGTGCAGTGTCAAACGTCCCGCCCCCGAAATGATGGCGCGCAACAACCCTTGTCGGTTTCCCGAATTTTGCATCAAACTCCCCAAATGCGGATAGGTTCCACAAAAGAGGAACTTTTGCACAGACAATGCGTTGTGTGCTCGCTTCAAAGCAGTTTTGACACCGTCACATGAGGGAGACGTCGACTATGACTCTATCCACGAGAATCGCCCCGCACCTGCCCTATCTCCGCCGTTTCTCGCGCGCGGTGTCGGGTTCTCAGGAAAGTGGCGATGCGCTGGTGGCCGCGATGCTCGAAGCGCTCATCGACGACATCGATGTATTCCCGTCCGCATCTAGCGACCGCATCGCGCTTTACAAGGTATTTGCCCGCCTGTTCACTTCGGTTTCGTTCCGCGTACCGCAGGAATCCTCGTCACTAGCCTGGGAAAAGCGCGCCGCAGCCAATCTCGCAGCACTTTCTCCACGCCCGCGCCAAGCCTTCCTGCTGGTCGCCGTCGAAGGGTTCAATGACATCGAAGCCGCTGAGGTGCTCGATGCCGACCAGGAAGAATTTGCCCAGCTGCTCCAGGAAGCAAGCGGCGACATATCGCGCCAGGTTGCAACCGACATCCTGATCATCGAGGACGAACCGCTGATCGCCATGGATATCGAAGAAATGGTGGAAAGCCTCGGCCATCGCGTGGTTGGTACTGCACGCACCCATGCCGAAGCGACAGCCATGTTCAAGAAGACACGACCCAAGATGATCCTGGCCGATATCCAGCTCGCCGACGGCAGCTCAGGCATCGAGGCCGTCAACGAGATGCTGTCGTCTGCCCCGCTGCCGGTGATCTTCATCACCGCCTTCCCCGAGCGCCTTCTAACCGGCGAACGGCCGGAGCCGGCGTTCCTGGTCACCAAGCCGTTCAACCCCGAAATGGTCAAGGCGCTGATAAGTCAAGCTTTGTTCTTTGACAGGCAGGCGAAAGCTGCTGCATAGGCCTTTTTTAGCACCACCTCAGGGAACCAACCTTGGGGCGGTACGTTTTTCATTCGTCATTTGAAGGAGATAGACCATGCTTTATTGGGCGCTCGTATTCCTCGTCGTCGCGATCATCGCCGGCGCCCTCGGCTTCGGCGGCATCGCCGGAACATCCGCTGGCATCGCGCAGATCCTGTTCTTCATCTTCTTGGCATTCCTGGTGATTTCGTTGATCGCGGGCCTTTTCAGGCGCGCGTGATTAAGCCGGAGAATGAAGAACGAAACCCAGACTGGAAGCCGGCCCCCTCAGTCGGAGTCCAGCGCCGCCGGGTAGCGCTCCTATTCTGAAGCGTTACCCGGCGGTCCCATTTCGGTGCCGGCCGGGTGTCTCCGGTAAGCATCGAAGAATTCGCTCAGCAGAGCAAAGGCAGGCACTTGTCGCATGGCCAACCCCACCACTCCCCCAATGGGACAGAGTTCACGGGTGGACGCGGCGCTCCTGCATGCTTCCCGCAATGCCGGCATCGCCGTGCTCTACCAGGACCGCAAGCTGCGCACGATGTGGTCGCATAATCTGCAGCCGCCTTGGGCTGAACTGCTTGAGGACCAGGTCGGTGACGGCAATTTTCTGCCGCAGCAGCAGGCCGCCCGCCTTGTAGCAGCCAAAAAGAACGTCATCGCAACCGGCAATTCCGACGGGCTTGAGATCAGCGTTGCCGACAACGCCGCCGGCATGCGCTGGTTCGACGTCTGCATCGATGCCGACGTCTCGGATCGCGGCCAGATCCAGGGCGTGGTCGTTACCGTGATCGAAACCACAGAGCAGAAGCGGCGCGAGCAGACGCTGAAGGCGCTTTTGCGCGAGGTCAGCCACCGCTCCAAAAACCTGCTTGCCATCATCCAGAGCATCGCCAGCCAGACCGGACATTATTCCGGCTCCATCGACGGCTTTCTCGAACGCTTCCGCGGTCGTCTCCAATCCATCGCCTCGTCGCAGGACCTCGTAACCTCCTCCAACTGGCGCGGCGCGGGGTTCCGGGAACTGGTCGTTGGCCAGGTCGGTCGCTACAGCATCGACACGATACACACCGTGCGCTTTTCCGGCGACGATCCCTATCTCAACCCCAACGCCGCCCTGCATGTCGGCCTTGCCGTCCATGAGCTGGCGGTCAATTCGGTGAGCTATGGCGCGCTTTCCCGCGCCGACGGTTATGTCGAGGTCGCCGCCGCCAGAACGATGGCTGGACCCGACGGCGAAGAACATATGACCGTGCACTGGTCCGAGGCGATAGGACCAGTGACCGACAGCACGGTGCGCAAGAAGCGTTTTGGCAGCGTGGCGCTGGAGCGCGTGGTGCCGACTGCGCTCAACGGCTCCGCAGAGCTCGATATCGGCACCACGACGCTGGAATACAGGCTCGTCATGCCCAAGGCGAATTTCGAGATGGAGTAGAAGCCTCGGGCCGGCTCCTTCAGGTTCAAGCGCCGAAGATTCAAACTTCAACGCATTTCAGAAAATGAGTCGCTGAGGGCATGGAACTTTTAGCCAGGCATCGCCGTTTCTTGGACAAKGTGGTTTGCCATGGAACACATCGCAGCACTTCTGTTGGTCGTTTCCTGCTCGCAGGATTTGTCTGGTTGCCGGGAGGTTCGTCCCCCCACCGCCGTTTTTGAAGCCTTCGAGGACTGCCAGGCGACATTGCCCAAGACCTTGCGCGTCCTCGCTCCACAGCATCCGCGTGTCTTTGCCAAGTGCCTGGAGGTCGACCCGGCACTTGAGGACGATTACGACCAGTTGACCTGGAATGTCTTGCCCAACGGAACGCTCGACGCGTCTCTTTCAATCTCCAACGTCGTTGTTGCGTCCGGTCAGGCGCGCGCCAAGGCAGCCTATGTTCATTAGTGTCGGATTGTATCCGGCAAATCCTGTCACACCGAGGAACCGGTACATGGCGGATACGCGGGACCAGTTGAATAGGTGCTGCGATCCGAAAAACGATTCCGATTTTTGGGCCGATGCGCTAAGTGTCGGAAGGGACGATCTGAAAGCGAGAGGACTGACCACATGAAGAAACTACTTATTGCCCTTGCAGCGGTGGTTGCGATTTCGGGCTGCACGACCACCGAGCGCGACCTCGCTGTCGGCACGGGCGTAGGTGCTGTGGCTGGCGGCCTGATCGGCGGCGGCAAGGGTGCATTGATTGGCGGTGCCGTCGGCGCTGCATCCGGCCTTCTCGTGCGCAACCTGCGCAACGGCTACTGCGAGTATCGCGACAGCCGCGGACAGCTCTACACCGCACGCTGCCGCTAAACGCGAGCTACTTGAAAACCCGGCGCCGACAATGTCGGCGCCGGGTTTTGTTTGTCCGGCACCAGTCAGCCGCGATAGGGTATGTCGATCTCGACCCTGAGCCCGTCATCCGCATAGTGCCGGGCAATCCGGCCTTCCAGCTCGCGGGTGATGTTCATGTCGATCAGCTTGGTGCCAAAGCCGATCTTCTCCGGCTCTGAAACGCCCTTGCCGTTGCGCTCCGCCCAGTTGAGCACCAGCCGACGCCCCTTGCCCTGACCATTCAGGTGCCAATCCACCTTCAGCCCGCCGACGGAATTGTCGCCATCGCCATATTTCAGCGCGTTGGTCGCCAGTTCGTGGAAGGTCAAGCCGAGCGCCTGCGTGGTCGTTTCGTCGAGTTCGACCGTGGGGCCGGTCGTCATTCCCTCGGGCAGTTCTTTTCCGAACACCTGGCCGAGCTCGATACGCAGCAGCTCGCTGAGATCCGCCTTTTGCCAGCGCGAGCGTGTCAGCATGTCCTGCGAGGAGGCCATCGCCTGCAGGCGCGCTGAAAACGAGGCGGAGAACTCATCGACATCCTTCGAGCTGGCGGCCGTCTGTCGTGCCATCGCCAGGACGCGCGCGATAAGGTTCTTGATGCGATGCTTCATTTCCTGAAGCATCAGATCCTTTTCGAGAAGGCTCTTCTCGGTCGTCTCGTGAAGCAGGCTCGCTGCCTCATAGGCGCGCTGCTGATAGCGCGCGACCAGCGCTATGGAGCCTGCAAGCACCAGTCCGAAAACCCCCAGCATCAACGGTGCCGAACGTGGCGATGGCGCCACGAAAGCCGTGCTTGGCCGGAAATTGACAGTCCATTTGCGGCCGGCGACATTGGCCTCGCGCGTCACCGAGAAATTGTCGCCATAGCTGGGGTCGGGCGGCACCTGGGAGCGGAACAGCAGCGTGTCGTCGCCTGCCGTTCCATCGAATACTTCGACCGAAATCGGCAATAGCGGCCCCTTGCCGAGCGCTGCCTGAAACAGCTCTGCAGTGCGGAACGCAACATAGAGGAAGCCGGCCGGCGCCGACCCCTCGGCGGCAGGGCGGTCGACGCGCGAAAACACCAAAACCCCGGGCTGCCGTTCATTGTCACCTTGGCCGAGCAACACCCTGCCCGTCGCCCTTGGTTCGCCCTGTGCGGCCATCGCCGCTTCGATCGCGGTGCGGCGTGGCGGATCGGTTGCCATGTCGAAGCCCATCGCATCGAGGCTGGCCTTGCTCATTGGCTCGAACAGCACGATCGGTGTCCGCCACTTGAGGTCGGTTTCCGGAAACGGCGACCGGTCGATACCGTAGCCGTCCTTCAGCTCGCGCGTAACGGCCTCGCTTTGCTCGCTGTCGATCAGCCGAAGGAAACCAACACCTCGCAAGCTCGGGAATTTCCGTTCGGCGTCCAGCGAAGCGAAATAGTCGCGAAACTGGTCGCGCGAGATGTCGCCCTTCTGGGCCGCAAACATCGCCTGGGTCGCGTGTAGCAGGGCAAGGTCGAACTCCACCCTGCCTTCGATACGGTTGAGCGCATCGTCGGCCACCGACTGAAACTTGATACGCGCCGCCTCGACCGTTGCCAGATAGACGAGTGCCGCCATCGTCAGGCTGACGAGCGTGACGGCAACAAAAATCATGCTGGGGAAGTATTTTCTCAATTCTGGCTGGCTCGCGTCACCCTTTACCCATTAACGCATGATCGCGAAAAGTGGGAACTGCTTTTCGCGATCATCTCTAAGCCAGTTTCATAAGCCGGCAAAGCCGGGTCAGGCAGCGATCTGCATCGCTCCAGGTCCTGGGACAGCTCCGGGCGGGCATTTGCCAAGAATGATCATGCCGAGCACCTCGTCCTTGGTCACGTCCTGGGTGCGCGCCGTGCCCACCACCTGGCCGTTCTTCATCACGCAGACGCGGTCGGCGAGGTCGAAGACATCATGGATGTCATGGCTGATCAGGAAGATGCCAATGCCGTCGGCCTTGAGCTGCTTGACCAGTTCGCCGACCTGCGCCGTCTCCTGGGGCCCAAGGGCCGCCGTCGGTTCATCCATGATCAGGATGCGCGCGTTGAACAAGATGGCGCGCGCGATCGCGACCGACTGGCGCTGCCCACCCGACAGCTTGCTGACCGGCTCCTTGAAGCGCTGGAAGCGCGGGTTGAGCCGGCCCATCACCTTGCGCGCCTCGGCCTCCATGGCGACGTCGTCCAACGTGCCATAGGCGGTCATGATCTCGCGCCCGAGGAACAAATTGGCGGCGGCATCGACATTGTCGGCCAAAGCCAGCGTCTGGTAGATCGTCTCGATGCCGTACTTCTTGGCATCGCGCGGGTTGCCGATCTGCGCCTCGGAGCCATTGACGAAGATCGTGCCGCTATCGCGCTTGTAGGCGCCAGACAGGATCTTGATCAGCGTCGACTTGCCAGCACCATTGTGGCCGAGCAGTGCCACCACTTCGCCGGGATAAAGATCGACCGAGGCATCGTCGACGGCGCGGATGCCGCCGAAGGCGATGGAGATGTTCTTGAGGTCGACGAGCGGGATACGGGTCTGTTCCATGATCTTGTCTCCCGAATTTCGTTAGACGCGCTTGCGGTAGAGCGTGTCGAGCCAGACGGCCACGACCAGCACCAAGCCGACGACGATGTTCTGCAGCGGCGTGTCGATGTTGAGCAGCACCATGCCCGACTGGAGCGACTGCATCAGGAGAGCGCCCAGCATGGCACCCGCAACCGTGCCGGCCCCACCGGCGAGCGAGGTGCCGCCGATGACCGCTGCAGCGATGACAAGAAGCTCGTCCAGGGTGCCGAGCGAGTTGGTTGCCGAGTTCAGGCGGGCACTGGAGACTGCCGCGCTGATCGCCGCCAGCACGCCCATGATCATGAACACCTTCATGGTGATCCAGCGCGTGTTGATGCCGGCAAGGCTTGCTGCTTCGGGGTTGCCGCCGATGGCGAAGACATAGCGGCCGAAGCGTGTGCGGTTGGTGACAAAGGTCATGACGATGCCCACGGCCACCGCGATCAGGACGGGAATGGCAATGCCATGGGCGATGAACAGCCCGCCTTCGGGGATGGTGATGCCGTTGGCCTCGGCGTAGCGACGCACGATGCCGATCGGCCAGGGGTAGGAATTGGCGATCCAGATCGCACCAAGGATGACCCCGCAGGTGACAGCGCCGAGAAATGCCTCGGCCCAGACCGGCCGCAGCGGGAACTTGAAGCGCTTGCGTTGCTGGCGGCCACGCAGCAGCAGGAACACCACGGCCAGGCATGCGACAAGGCCGACGATCCAGCTCCACGTGGCTCCTATGGCGCCTTGCGGACCACCGCCCATGAGCTGGAAGGTCGCATCGAGCGGCGCGATCGTCTGGCCTGACGTGACCCACCAGGCTGCTCCGCGCCAGATCAGCAATCCGCCCAGCGTCACGATGAAGGCGGGAACCTCCATGTAGGCGATGACGAAACCTTGCAGCGCGCCGATCATCAAGCCGAGTGCGATGCCTATGGCGAGCGCCAGTGCCCAGATCCAAGGATTGCCGAGCTCCAGGCCTACGGCCTTGATCAGGAAATGCACCTGGGCGAAGCCCATCACCATGCCGATCAGGCCTTCGGCCGAGCCGACGGACAGGTCGATGTTGCGCATGACGATGACCAGCACCATGCCGGTCGCCATGATCGCCACGGCGGACGCCTGCACCGATAGGTTCCACAGGTTGCGGGCGGTCATGAAGGTGCGGCTATCGAAATCGAACGGGTTGACGCCGAGGCGCAGGCTCGAAATCACCTGCAGTCCGACCCAGATCAGCAGCAGCGCGCCGACCATGCCGAGCATTCGCGTATCGATCTCGGTCGCCTTGAGAAAACGCCCGATTGGGCTGAGCTCGGTCGTTCGCGCTCGGTCAGCCGGCGCGTTGGAAGTCGTATCTGCCATTGTTACCTCCCAACCGGATGGCCGTCTTCGCGGCAGCCGGTGTGCGCATGATAGGAGCAATCCACCATGTCATGAAGCGGGCGCTTTTGAAAAACGCCGCGGACAAGCCGCGGCGTTTCCCGATCGGATCGAACCGGTCTTAGTTGCAGGCAGCAACTGAACCGGCAGCCACACCCTGGCAGACCACGTCCTTGCCAACCCAGCCGGCGTCGATGACGAGGTTGAGGTTGTCCTTGGTGATCGGAACCGGGGTCAGGAAGACAGAGTTCAGCTCCAGGCCGCCCGGCGTCTTGAACTTGGCGACGTTGGCGATCTCTTCCATCTTCTTGCCATCGGCGAGCTGCGAGGCGATTTCAGCCGCGTTCTTGCCGAGTTCGCGCGCGTCCTTCCAGACAGAAACCGTCTGCGTGCCAAGCGCGATGCGGTTCAGCGCGGCATGGTCGCCGTCCTGGCCCGATACCGGCACCGAGCCGGCAAGGCCCTGCGCCTGAAGTGCTGCGATCGCACCGCCTGCAGTGCCATCGTTGGAAGCCACGACCGCGTCGATCTTGTTGTCGTTGGCGGTCAGGAACTGCTCCATGTTCTTCTGAGCGTTGGCGGGCAGCCAGCCGTCAGTATAGGCCTCGCCGACATTCTTGATCTTGCCGGCGTCGACGGCTTCCTTGAGCACTTCCATCTGCCCAGCAAACAGGAAGTCGGCGTTCGGATCAGCACCCGAGCCCTTGATGAAGACATAGTTGCCTTCAGGCTTGGCGGCAAACACGCCCTTGGCCTGCATGCGACCGACTTCCTTGTTGTCGAAGGTCAGGTAGAAGGCGTCCTTGTTTTCGATCAGACGGTCATAGCCGACGACCGGAATGCCTTCCGCAACCGCCTTGTCGACAGCCGGCCCGATAGCCGATGCGTCCTGCGCCAGGATGATCAAGGCGTTGGCGCCCTGCGAGATCAGGCTTTCGACGTCGGTGAGTTGCTTTGCGGGCGACGACTGTGCGTCAGCCGAGATGTACTTGTCACCAGCGGCCTCGATGGCGGCCTTCATCGCAGCTTCGTCGGTCTTCCAGCGTTCTTCCTGGAAGTTCGACCACGACACGCCGATGACCTTGTCCTTTGCCGAAGCCACTGCCGAAAGCGACAGAGTCATGGCAACACCCGCCAGGATGGCGGTGGTAAACTTTTTCATGATTTCCTCCCTGCGCCCAATGGGCGCGCCTACTTCGCGATAGCCCTTGGAGAAGCTCTTTTTTTCGAGCCTCGAAAAAATACTGACTCAACGGCCAGCCGCTGTCAACATGGTTTCGCAAGGCCTCTCTAATTTTTTCGGAGCTCGAAATAAATAAAGACTTTTGGCTTCGGCTCTGTCACAATTAGTTGGCGCTAGGGACTGCCGCATAAGAAGGGCAGCGCTTCGCCGGGAGGAAGACGAGCACATGTCGGTCGGCATACGTCACGACGATCTGAGGCGACGCAACCGCGCCATGGTCATATCAGCGGTTCGTCGCGCCAGCCAGCCTTCGCGCACCGAAATTGCCGCCACGACCGGCCTCAGCCACTCCACAATATCGACGATATCCTCCGACCTCATCGCCGAAGGCATCCTCGCCGAAGCCAAGGGCAATGAACAAGTAGCCATGAAGCGCGGCCGGCCGCAGGTCGCCC
>NZ_JBFUIP010000179.1:0-10994 GCF_056401815.1 Aminobacter sp. P4_D5
GGGTAAGGGTGAGGGGCTGTCTCACGGTAGCAGGCGACCTACAGCGCTTCGATCTCCCGCAGCGCCATGCGCTTGTAGTCGGCCACCAGATCGTCGCCCTCCGCGCGCTCGACCGAAATGGCCAGCCGCATGGTGGCTTCGCCCAATGACATGATCAAAAAGGCCTTGCGCTCGACGTCTGCCGCATCCGCCTGCGGCCTAACGCGTAGCCAGGCCTCAGCCAAAAGCGCACCGTTGGCGCGGCTGTCGCGGAGGTCGATGTCGCGCAGTGCCTTGTCGGCCTGGGTGCCCGACCAGATGTCGCGCATGACAGGCTCGGCGAGAAAGATGCCGTAATAGGTATCGATCAGCGCGCCGAAGGCGGCGATGAGCCCCAGCGTGTCGTGGGGACCAGCAAGGCCTTCGGCGATACAGGCGCGGCCCTCGGCATTGTAGCGCTCGGCCAGGGTGCGGATGATCGCGCCCTTGTCGGGAAAATACTGGTAGAGCGAACCGATCGACACCCCGGCGCGTTCGGCCACTTCGCCCATCCGCATCGCATCGCTGCCGCCCTCCGAGATCAGCGCGCTCGCCGCCTCGAGCATGCGTTCGACGCGTTCCTGGCTGCGCTTTTGGCTCGGCGCACGGCGCAGGGCTTTGTTCTCTTCCACGATTTCCATGGCATCCGGCCCGCAACGATTCTGCTTGACGGTCATAATATGAGGGTTTATCACATTTGCAAATGTGAGTAATGCTCATATTTGTGAAGGAGGCCAAAGTGACAGTTGCCGAACACACCACGAAGCCTATTCTCATTCTTGGCGGTACCGGCAAGACCGGACGGCGCATCGCCGAGCAGCTCGTGGTACGGGGGCTTCCCGTCCGCATCGGCTCRCGCAGTGCCATCCCTTCCTTCGACTGGGAGAACCGCGCGAGCTGGGCATCGGCGCTCAAGGGCGTCGGCGCCGTCTATATCTCCTACTATCCCGACCTTGCGGCGCCGGGTGCCGCTGAAGCCATCGGTGCCTTCGCCGACCTCGCCGTCGGCATGGGCGTGAAGCGGCTGGTTCTTCTGTCCGGCCGCGGCGAACCCGAGGCACAGCGCGCGGAAGAAAGGGTCAGGCAATCCGGCGCTGACTGGACTGTGTTGCGCTGCAGTTGGTTCATGCAGAATTTCAGTGAGGGTTTCATGCTCGACGCCCTGCTGGCTGGGGAGGTCGCCTTGCCGGTGGGTCCGGTTGGCGAGCCCTTCGTCGATGCCGACGACATCGCCGACGCCGCAGTCGCTGCCTTCGCCGATGACCGCCACATCGGCCAGCTCTACGAACTCACAGGACCGCGTCTGCTGACCTTCGGCGATGCGATTGCCGAGATCGCCAAGGCGAGCGGCCGCGACATCCGCTTTATCAAGGTGACGCCCGAGCAGTTCGCGGCAAACCTTGCCGACCAGCAGCTGCCGCCTGATCTTATCGAGCTGCTGATGATGCTGTTCACCGAGGTGTTGGACGGCCGCAACGCGCATCTGTCAAATGGCGTGCAACAGGCACTCGGTCGGCCCGCGCGCGACTTCCGCGACTTTGCCAGGGCCGTCGCAGCATCGGGCGTGTTGGGAGGCGCACAATGATCGCGCTGCTGTTCACCGCGCTCGTCTTTGTCGCAGCCCTTGGCGGTGGCATCGCGGCTGGCCTGTTCTTCATCTTCTCCAACACCATCATGGCGTCCTTTGCCCCGCTGCCCGCCGCCCAAGGCATCGCCGCCATGCAGCAGATCAACGTCACCATCATCAATCCGCTGTTCATGGCGGTGTTCATGGGGCTCGCAGTCCTGTCGTTGGTGCTCGCCGCCAAGGCGATCTTCGGCTGGAGCGAGACGGGCTCGGCATGGCTGCTCATCGGCARCGTCGCCTATCTCATAGGCTGCTTCCTGGTGACGGTGGTCTTCAATGTGCCGCTCAATGACGCGCTCGCCGCGGTTGATCCCGCAAGCGCCGATGGAGCCGCGATGTGGGCGCGCTATCTCAAGGAGTGGCTGCCTTGGAACCACGTGCGTGCGGTCGCCTGCCTCGTGTCGCTGGCGTCGTTCGTCATGGCCTTCCGCGCTGCATAGCCAAAAGGCCAGGATGACCCGGCCTTTGCTGTTTCAAGCCTGGCGCTTCCAGCGCGCCACCGCGTGCTCGATCAACCGGCCGACGAGATCGGGGTAGGAAACGCCCGAGGCCGCCATCGTCTTCGGATACATGCTGATGTTGGTGAAGCCGGGGATGGTGTTGACCTCGTTGACCAGCGCCGAGCCATCCGCCTTCACGAAGAAGTCGACGCGCGCCATGCTTTCGCAGCCGAGTGCCAGGAAGGCGCGGCGGGCGACCTCCTGCAGCTTGGCCGTGGCCGGCTCGGGCAGTTCCGCCGGGATGCGCAGGGCCGCCCCGTCGGCATCGATGTACTTGGCCTCGTAGGTGTAGAAGCCGTGGCTCGCCGCCGGCGCGATCTCGCCCGGCACGGAAACGGAGAGCTGGCCGTCGGGCGCCTCGAGCACGGCGAACTCGACCTCGCGGCCGGCAACGAACTCCTCGATCAGCACCTTGCGGTCATACTTGAAGGCCTCCGCCAGCGCCTTGTCCAACTGCTCCGCCGTCTCCGCCTTGCTGACGCCGACGGATGAGCCTTGCCGCGCCGGCTTGACGAAAACAGGCAGTCCGAGCTCGGCCTTGATGGCGTCGAAAGTGGGCCGGTCACCGAAATGCACGGTCACGCCGCGAGCCACCGGCACCCCGGCTTGGTTCATCAGCCGCTTGGCCACGTCCTTGTCCATGGCGTTGGCAGAGCCGAGCACGCCGGAGCCGACATAAGGAATGTCGGCCACCTCGGCGAGACCTTGCACCGCGCCATCCTCGCCGAACGGGCCATGCAGCACCGGAAACAGCACATCGGCCCTGGGCAGTTCGAACGGCGTTTCGCCGGCGGGCAGGGCGATCAGCCGTCCCTTGCCGCCCGGCACCAGCACCACCTCGGTGCCATCGGCGGGCACGGTCTTGGGCAGCGCGCCGTCGTGGTCGAGTTCGGCCAGGAACCAGCGCCCGTCGCGGGATATGCCGATGGGCACGACCTCGTATCTGGAGGCGTCGATAGCCTTGACGACGTTGCTTGCCGACATGAGCGAGACGTCGTGCTCGGAGGAGCGTCCGCCGAAAAGAACTGCGATGCGTGGTCTTGTTGTCATGGATGCTTTCCGCTCTGCCGCTGGTATGCGCCATGTCGCGGCGCGATGTTCTGCTTGCTCAGCAATTCGAACTTATCTGTGGCGCCGTTTCAGGGTTTAGGCGGCTTTTGCGGCACTCAGCCATTGTCCTTGGATTTGTGGCCCTTGCGGTCGGAATGGCCGAGGTCGCGCTCGGGGTCGATCACGTCGCGCACCAGCTGCTTGAGTTGGGCTGCGTCGGGAAAGCCGCCGTCGCGCTTGCGGTCCCAGATCAGCTTGTCGTTGCAGGTCACCGTGAAGATGCCGCCAGTGCCCGGCACCAGTGCCACCTCGCCAAGCTCGGCCCCGAAGGTCGACAACAGCTCCTGCGCCATCCAGCCGGCGCGCAGAAGCCACATGCATTGGGTGCAGTAGGTGATGCGGATCTGGGGGAGGGTCATCTGGTCCTCAATACGCTCGTTCCAGCGATGCGGTCATAGATCGGATCGCGCTTCTTGGAAACCGAAACGATGATCCAGATGAACCATGCGATCTCGATCGTGAAGGCGACAATGAATGCTAGCCAGAAGGCATCGCCGGACATCGCGTTCAGTGGGTCGTCGCTGAGAAACAGTATCTTGATCATCACGAGGAATGCCGGGATCGTTCCAATCCACATCGCCAATTGCCTGGTGATCGCCTTGCGCAGCGGGATGCCGATTTGAGAGGGCGCGGCGGTGTCGATGGTCCTCATTCCAAGGATGCGCTTGCCGACCGTCGCGCCGCGCCGCCATTCAATCAAGACGAGGTAGATCAGCAGCGCCAACATGGCCACCCAGGTCATATCGAACGGGGACGTTGGCTTGCCATCGGCGTCAAGCGCGTATGTCAGGAACCGGCCGGTTGTTGTATTGCCCTCTTCAACAACCGTGCCGACCGACAGTGCGCGCGACGTCTCGAAGCCGAAAAGGCTGCTGCGGCATTCGGTGATCGAATTGGTGCTTGCCGGGGGAGGTGGCTGCAAGCCTTCGGGCAGATGGTCGACCGTCGCGCAGATCCTCGTGGTGATGCCGAAATTGCCCTGCACCGTGCCATGCGTCTGCGCGAACAAGACTGCCGTCAGGATTTGCAGCGGAAGCAATATGATGATCGCATCGACCAGCAACGCGCCAACACGCCGCCAGAAACCCGCTCGCGCTGGAGCGCTCTCAATACTTGTCATCCGGATGGTCTCCCCTCACCGAAAATGAGGCTTAACGATCCAAATCTGAAACGCAATTGGCGCCCTTCGGCTATCTCCGAAAGGCGCCAATTATATTGTTGGTTACGCCGCGCTGAGCTTGGCCAACGTTGCTTCGTCGACTTCAAAATTGGCGTAGACGTTCTGCACGTCGTCGTCGTCTTCGAGCGTGCCGACCAGCTTCATCAGCGACTGGGCGCGCTCTTCGTCGACCGGAATGTTGTTCTGCGGCTTCCAGATGATCTTCACTGACTCGGCATCGCCGAGCGAGCTTTCGAGCGCCTTGGAGACTTCGCCGAGGTTTTCGAAAGCGCAGGTGATGGTGTGGCCGTCCTCGTCCGACTGCACGTCGTCGGCGCCGGCTTCGATCGCCGCGTCCATGACCTTGTCGGCGTTGCCTGCCTTGGCGGCATAAACGATCTCGCCGACGCGGTCCCACATGAACGACACCGAGCCGGTTTCGCCCATCGCACCGCCGGCCTTGGTGAAGGCGGCGCGCACGTTGGAGGCGGTGCGGTTGCGGTTGTCGGTCAGTGCTTCGACGATCAGGGCTACGCCACCGGGGCCATAACCTTCGTAGCGCACTTCTTCGTAGTTCTCGGCATCGCCCATCGAGGCCTTGGAGATGGCGCGCGCGATGTTGTCTTTGGGCATCGACACGGCCTTGGCGTTCTGGACGGCCAGGCGCAGGCGCGGGTTCATCGTCGGGTCGGGGGCGCCGGTCTTTGCGGCAACGGTGATTTCGCGCGCGAGCTTTGAGAACATCTTGGACCGCACCGCGTCCTGGCGGCCCTTGCGGTGCATGATGTTCTTGAACTGTGAATGGCCGGCCATGGGACCCCTGTGTCGCTTCGGCAGTGTTGGAATGGGCCGCGTTATAGATAAATCGGCTCAATACGTCCAGCGTTTGGCCTTTGCCGAATGCGCGAAATCGTGACTCAACCCTGCTGCGCCAATCAAGAACCCTCCCGCAACGACGCCGCGGCGGGAGGGCAAGACGTTATGCGGCGATACGCAGCGAAAGCTCGTTGATGGTCGTGTGGCCGCGGAAGCCCCCAGTCGAGGTCGCCGGCGTCTCGTCTTCGATGGCATGGGCAAAGATCACGGCCGGGTCGGCTTCGAGCTTGGCCATATGCTGGTGCAGGCGTGGATACTCCTTGGCGAGATCGAACAGGCCAAGGTCCTCGCCCCAGCGTGCGATGCCGATGAAATAGGCGTCGGCCACCGTCTTGTGGTCGCCGACCAGCCATTCGCGGCCTTCGAGCACGGATTGCAGATAGGCATAGTCGTTGGCGGCCTTTTCGCGCGCCATCTTGCGCAGCAGCTCGCGGCCAGCCTTGTCGTTCTTGTCGAGCTTGAAGGCATTCCAGGCATAGCCGAGATCGGAGTGAAACGAGGTGTGCAGGTATGATAGCATCCAGTTCAGCTGATCGAATTCCTTGCTGCCCTGGGCGAAGCCAAGCCCCTTGTCGAGGCCGCGCGCGGCGATGTGGTGCAGGATCGCCAGGCTTTCGCTAAGCCCGCCGCCGTAGCCCAAGAGCAGAGCCGGCGTCTGTCCGAGCGGGCTTGCCTTGGCAAAGGCGCCGCCCGGCTTGTCGGCCAGCATGTCGATGCGGTGCAGGCGGTAGGGCTGGCCGAGCCATTCGAGCGCCACGATCGAGCCGAACGAGCAGCCATGCGGCACGCCGTAGAAGAGTACAGGTTCCATGTCTTGTCCTTTGAGATCGGACCGCGAAACATTTCGCGGCATGGCACGAAACCTATGCATTGCATTTGCGCTAACAAGTACATACAATTTTGTAAGGTACTGACTTCAAAGTAAGAATTAGGGATTCCCATGGCAAAGACGCAGCCGGAAAGTTGCGGCCTCGGCCCGGCCTTCCAGGTCATTGGCGGCAAATGGAAGGCGCTGATCCTGTGGTTGGTCCACACCGAGCCGCGCCGCTTCGGCGAGTTGAAGCGGCTTGTGCCCGACATCAGCGAAAAGATGCTGATACAGCAATTGCGCGAGATGGAGGCCGACGGGCTGGTTCATCGCGAGGTGTTCCCCCAGGTGCCGCCGCGGGTCGAATATTCAGCAACCGAACTTGGCATCTCGCTCGACAATGCACTTGGGCCGCTCGCGAATTGGGGCAAGGAGCACGGCGCTGCCATCGAGGCGCGCAAGGCGAGTGCCGCCTGACCTGATACACTTGGCGCTTCCCTCGGGGAGGCCCAAGCTTTCACCCCTCGAGGTCGAGCTTCAGCCGGTCGAGAATGCTCATCGCATGAGTGGCGTATTCGCTGATCCAGCGGTCGTGGACCTGCTTGATCGGCAGTGAATTGAGATGGTTCCAGCGTTCGCGKCCTTCGCGCCTGGCGACCACCAGATCGGCTTCTTCCAAAACCTTCAGATGCTGCATCACCGTGCAGCGGTCCATGTCGGGAAAGGCGTCGCACAGCATGCCTGTGGTCTGCGGCGCGTCCTTCATGCGGTCGAGCAATTCGCGCCTGCGCTGGTGGGCGAGGGCCTTGAAAACGCGGTCGTCTTTCGCTTCGCTTGACATGTTATAAAAATATAACATATGGTTCAAACATGCAAGCAGGAGGATCAAAAATGTCTGTTGGATTCAGGGTTTCCGGCCGCATCGGCAAGCCGGTGGCCGAGGTTTTCGACGCGGTGGTCAATCCCACCAAGCTCAGCGGCTATTTCACCACGCTGGGCGGGGCCAGCGCACCCTTGGTCGCTGGTACCACCGTCACCTGGTGGGGCTCCGTGCCGGTCGAAGTCGACGAGGTCGTGCCCGAGCGTCGCATCGTCTTGCGCTGGGACGGCAGCGGCCCCACCGTCAAGCCGGCCTACAAGACCCGCATTGAAATGAACTTCGAGCCGCTCGACGATGGCGGCACCTTCGTCACCATCGCCGAGGAGGGCTGGCGCGAGGACGCGGCCGGCCGAAAGTCGTCCTACGGCAATTGCGAGGGCTGGTCGCAGATGCTCTCGGCCATGAAGGCCTATGTCGAATACGGCATCAATCTTCGCGAAGGTTTTTATCCCAGCGAAATGCGCGGCGAACTGCCGACATCGGACTGCAAGTGAACCATATCAGGAGCAATAAAATGACTGCAAAGATCGAGGGCGGCATCAACATCGCCATGAAGGTGCCCAGCCATCAATATGAAGCGACCATCGCTTTCTATCGCGATACGGTCGGCCTTGTGCCCATCACCGAAAAGGCGCCGGCAGTCGGCTTCAAGCTCGGCCCCAACCAGCTCTGGATCGACGAGGCCGCGACGATGAGCCAGGCAGAGGTCTGGCTGGAACTGTTCACGCCCGATTCCACCGGAACGCTGCGGCAGTTGGCCGATGCCGGCGTAACCCGTTGCGACCCCATCGAGCCGCTCGGCGAAAGTTTTCGCGGCGGCTGGATCATGAACCCGGCCAATGTCGTGCACATGGTGCGCGAACCGGATGCGTGGTGAGTGCGCAAGTCGCGATCTGAAAGTGTTGCCGGCGACGGACGCAATGCCCGCGCCGACCATTTTTAGATGCCTTGTAAGATTCAGGCCCAAACCCGCTGCCACCAAATTGGCCCCGGAAACGAAAACGGGGGGCACTTGGCCCGCCGTTCGTCGCGTTCGTGACGTTCGTCAGTGGCTGTCGGAGCCGCGTAGCTTGGCGCGTCGGTTCCGCTGCAGCATGTTGAGGCCTTCGACGAGCGCCGAGAAGCCCATCGCCGCGTAGATGTAGCCCTTGGGCACATGGTAGCCGAAGCCSTCSGCGATSAGCGTCATGCCGATCATCARCAGGAAGCCCAGCGCCAGCATGACGATGGTCGGGTTCTTTTCGATGAACTTCGCAAGCGGGGTCGCCGCCAGCAGCATCACCGTAACCGCGACGATGACGGCGATGTACATGATGCCGATCTCGTCGGTCATGCCGACAGCGGTGATGATCGAGTCGATCGAAAACACCAGGTCGAGCAGCAGGATCTGGAAGATCGCAGCTCCCATCGAAAGCTGCAGCGTCCGCGAAGCCAGTCCGGCGGTGCTGTCTTCGGGGTCGACCGAATGATGGATTTCCTTGGTCGCCTTCCACACCAGGAACAGGCCGCCGGCGATCAGGATCAGGTCGCGCCAGGAGAAGCCATGGCCGAAGGCCTCGAAGACCGGCTCCTTGAGCGCCACGATGAAGGAGATGGTGGCAAGCAGCACGAGGCGCATGATCAGTGCCGCGCCGATGCCAAGCCGGCGAGCCGAAGCGCGCTGCGCCTCGGGCAGCTTGTTGGTCAGGATCGAGATGAAGATCAAATTGTCGATGCCGAGCACCACCTCAAGTGCGATCAGCGTCAACAGCGCCACCCAGGCGGTCGGGTCGTTCATGAAGCTGAGATACGGCGTCAGGAATTCGATCATCTATGCGTCCCCTTAGTCCTTATGGATAACAATCGAGCGGCCGCGAGGCCGCTCTTGCAAAAAATTGCAGTGCTCAAGTGTCGCGCGTCCAACCGGAGGCGCAGCGCTCTAACATTTGCTGACTTGTTGCGAGCAAGTAGGTATCCACTGGCCCCTCGTCAATGTCAGGACCAGAAGGAAGGTACGGTTTCTTCGAGGCGCGGGCCGCGACGCAATGGCGCGATCCGCTCGGCAAGACCCGTGCGGTCGGAGATGTCGACGCCGACACCGCAGATCGTCGCCGGCCCGTTGGCCGCCTCGAAGCGGCCCTTCGGCACCTTGGACAAGAAGCGGTTGAGAGGCTCCTCCTTGTCCATGCCAAGCGAGGAATCATAGTCGCCGCACATGCCGGCATCGGTCAGGTAGGCCGTGCCGCCATTGAGGATCTGGTGGTCGGCGGTCGGCTGGTGGGTATGGGTGCCGACAACGAGGCTGGCGCGGCCGTCGACGAAATGGGCAAAGCACATCTTTTCGCTCGTCGCCTCGGCATGGAAGTCGATCACCACCGCATCGGCCTGTTCGCCCAGCGGGCAGGCGGACAGTTCGCGCTCGCCGGCCTGGAACGGGTCGTCGAGTTCGGGATGCATGAACACCCGGCCCATGATGTTGGACACCAGGACGCGCGCGCCGTTCTTGGCGATGAACAGACCCGAGCCGCGGCCTGGCGTGCCCTTGGGAAAATTCGCCGGGCGCAGGAAGCGCTCCTCGCGCGGCGCGAACGCCAGTGCCTCGCGCTGGTCCCACACGTGGTTGCCAGTGGTCACCACGTCGGCGCCGGCGTTCAGCGTTTCTCGAAAGATCTCTTCGGTGATGCCAAAGCCGCCGGCGGCGTTTTCGCCGTTGACGATGACAAAATCGAGCCGGAAATCCGAAATCAAGCCCGGCAACTGGTTCCACACCGCAGTGCGTCCAGCCTTGCCCACCATGTCGCCTAGAAAAAGAAGTCTCATGAAATCATCTACAATTCAGGGGCGAAGCTGCGCAACCCGCTTTCGGTCAGTATTTCGGGGATGACCACGTCGTGGTTTTCTTCCGGCACGCGCTCGACCTCCTGGCAATCGAAGGCGATGCCGATCAGCCGGGGGTGCTTGCCGGCATCCTCAAGCTTGGCGATCGCGCGGTCGTAGTAGCCCGCGCCGTAGCCAATGCGGTGGCCGCGCGCGTCGAAGGCGGCAAGCGGCACCAGCATGATATCGGGGTCCAGAACATCGGCCTCCTCATGCGGGCCGACAGTACCGAATCCCATGTCGACCATGGGGGCGCCGCGCACCAGTTCGCGGAAAACGATCGTATGCTTGTCGAGGATCGCCGGCAGGCACAGCCTGGCGCCATGCTCGCGCAGAGCAAACATCATCGGCCTGACGTCGACCTCCGAGCGCATCGGCCAGAAGCCGGAAACGATGGTGCCGGGCTCGATTGGAACGTTGTCACGCGCGGTCTCGGCCATCTCCAGCGAGGCCTCGATGCGCCAGAACTGGTCGAGCGCGTCGCGGCGGGCCAGCGCTTCCTTGCGCAACTGCTTCTTGATCTCGCGATGGGAAGTCATGCCGGTGTTCGCCCCCGTTCTCCTGTCGTCGCAAGTGTTTGGCACATCATTTGTTGCCACGGCAACCAAGGATGTTGTCGCGTTGCGCGGCTAAGGCCAAACAGGATTGATTGGGTGGGGGAAAGTGACGATCCACACAACCGGTGGAGAAGTCGATCCCGGAGACCTACAAAGTAGGTGGGCGCCGTGTGAAAAGACCCACGGGTCTTCCCAGTGACAGCTCCCTAAGGATCGTTAAGGCCCCGGGGAAAATGCTCTCCTGCCGAGAAGCGCAGATCGTCACAGCCAATATAGGCGCTATGGATTCAATGCGCCATGGCAATGCTGCGGTTCTCGCGACGATATTTGTGCTGCGGGTGGAGAGGTTTTCCACGACCTGCAAATTTCTCGGCGTTTTTGAGTTCCTACCCTTTCACCGTCGCGATCCTTCGCACCCCCCTCTGGCCTGCCGGCCATCTCCCCCACAAGGAGGGAGATCAGTCGCGTCGACGGTGGCGCTTATCCTGCAGGTTCGCAGGGATAAACGTTGTAACGTTGGTGATTGGCTGAGGCGCCGATGAAGGCATGATCTCCCTCCTTGTGGGGGAGATGGCCGGCAGGCCAGAGGGGGGTGCGAAGGAT
>NZ_JBFUIP010000180.1:0-10941 GCF_056401815.1 Aminobacter sp. P4_D5
GCATGCGGGGAACACGAGGTATCAGGCTGGCCGCCGGGAGCGGACGGCTACAGGCGATCGCCCGCATTGCCGTCTCGGACCACAGGAGGAAATCATGGGTTTCGACGTCAAAAAACTTGACGAGCTGCGCAAGAAATATGGCGAAGGCCATGGCGGCGATCTGTTTGACCCAAAATTCCGCCGCGTCGCCGACAAGATCTTCAACAAGGCCGGCACGCGGCTTGCGCCCTATTCGGGCATCCCGACCTTCCTGACCGCGCCTTATCGGGAGATCGACAACGATAACCCGGATTTCGGCGACCTGCAGGTGGCGATGATCGGCGTGCCGATGGATCTCGGCGTCACCAATCGCCCCGGCTCGCGTTTCGGTCCGCGTGCGCTGCGCACCATCGAACGCATCGGGCCCTACAACCACGTGCTCGACTGCGCGCCGGTGCAGGAACTCAGGGTCGCCGACATCGGCGACGTGCCGTTCCGAAGCCGCTACCGGCTCGAGCTCAGCCATGAAGACATCGAGCGCCGCATTGGCCAGATCGTCGACGCCGGCGTTGTGCCGCTGTCGGTCGGCGGCGACCATTCGATCACCCATCCGATCCTCAAGGCGGTCGGCAAGAAGCGCCCCGTCGGCATGATCCACATCGATGCCCATTGCGACACCGGCGGCGCCTACGATCTCACCAAGTTCCACCACGGCGGCCCGTTCCGAAATGCGGTGCTCGACGGCGTGCTCGACCCCAGCCGGGTGATCCAGATCGGCATTCGTGGCTCGGCCGAATATCTGTGGGAGTTCTCCTACGAATCCGGCATGACCATCATCCACGCTGAAGAGGTGACGGGCATGGGCATTCCCGCTGTCATCGAAAAGGCCAAGAAGATCGTCGGCGACGGCCCGACATATCTGTCCTTCGACATCGACAGCCTCGATCCGGCCTTTGCGCCCGGTACCGGCACGCCGGAAGTCGGCGGGCTGACGACGCGTGAAGTGCTGGAGATCGTGCGCGGTTTGAAGGGCCTCAACCTTGTCGGCGGCGATGTCGTCGAGGTCGCGCCGCAATACGACTCGACCACCAATACGGCGCATGCCGGCGCCCAGGTGCTGTTTGAGATCCTGAGCCTGATGATGTTCAGCCCCTTCGTCACCAACAAGGGCGCATAAACAACAACAATTTCGACTGGCCGCTGTTTGGGAAGCAGCGGCCAGGTGCTAACGAGACTGTTCAACAAGCAATCATTCCAGAGGGAACCACGACATGAACATCAAGACGATATTGCAATCGACGGTCGCCGCTCTGATTGTCGCCGGCACCGCCGCCTTTGCGGTGCAGCCGGCCAATGCCGATGCGCTCGAAGACATCGCCAAGGCAGGCCAGATCAATGTCGGCGTCTTCGCCGACTTCCCGCCCTTCTCCTCGGCAAGCGCCGACATGAGCCTCAAGGGCTATGACATGGACGTGGCGCAGGCGATCGCCGACGCGCTCAAGGTCAAGCTCAATCCAGTGCCGGTGACCGGCCAGAACCGCATTCCCTACCTGACCGACAAGCGCGTCGATTTGCTGATGAGCGTCGGCTACTCCAAGGAGCGCGAGCAGGTCATCGACTTCGCCGCCGCCTACGCTCCTTACTACATCGCCGTGATCGGCCCCGCCGAGATGAAGGTAGCAGGCAAGGACGACCTCGCCGGCAAGTCGATCGCCGTCAATCGCGGTACGCTGGAAGACACCTCGCTGACCGAGGCCGCGCCCGCCACCGCCGACATCAAGCGCTTCGACAACTACAACGCCGTCATCCAGGCCTTCATCTCCGGCCAGACCCAGCTGATGGTGGTCGGCAACGACGTTGGCGCCCAGGTGCTGGCGCGCCAGGAGGCGCTCAAGCCGGAGCAGAAGTTCCAGCTTTTGACCTCGCCGTCGCATATCGGCCTCAACAAGAGCGAGGACGGTTTGAAGAAGGTGATCAACGACACGGTCGCAGCGATGCTTGCCGACGGCCGTCTCAGCAAATCGTCCGAGGCATGGCTGAAGGTGCCGCTCAACCCCGAGAACCTCAAGGATTGATCGGTGAGCTACAGCCTCGACTTCGGCTGGCTTGAAGGGGCACTGGGCGCGATCGCGCGCGGTGCCGCCATGACGATCTTCCTGATCGTGGTGACGACGCTGGCCGGCACGGTGATCTCCGTGCTGGCCGCCGCCGGCCGCCGCAGCGGTCCGCTGTGGCTCAAGCGCGCCATCACAGTCTATGTCGAGGTGATCAGGAACACGCCGTTCCTGGTGCAACTGTTCTTCATCTTCTTCGGGCTGCCGGCGATCGGCATCAGGCTCGATCCGATCGCCGCGGCCATCCTGGCGATGACGCTCAACATGGCCGCCTACACCACCGAGATAGTAGGTGCCGGCCTCGACGCGGTGCCGAAAGGCCAGCGCGAGGCGGCCTTTGCCTTGGGCTTGCGGCCGCGCCAGGTCTTCGTCAAGATCGTCTTGCCACAGGCGTTGAAGGTCATCTTCCCCGCCTTGACGAGCCAGATCGTGATCATGATGCTCGAGTCTTCGGTCGTGTCGCAGATCGCAGTCAGTGAACTCACCTACGAAGCCGACATGCTGCAGGCGCGGACTTTCCGCCCCTTCGAGACCTATTTCGTCGTCGCCATGATCTATCTCGGTCTTTCGATCGCGCTGCGCCGGCTTCTGGTCGGCATCGGCCGCCGTACGCTGTCGGCAGGCGTGTCATGATCGAATTCACCTTCTGGGATATCCTGCGCAACCTGATCTTCGCCACGCGCTGGACAGTGCTTTTGTCGATCGCGGCCTTTGTCGGCGGCGGTATCGTCGGCATCGCCATCCTGTTTCTGCGCATCTCCAAGGGCAAATGGAAACGCCGCTTTGCCAGCGGCTACATCGCGCTGTTTCAGGGCACGCCTTTGCTGATGCAGCTGTTTTTGATGTTCTTCGGCCTGCCGATGCTCGGCTTCCGCATCGAACCATGGACGGCGGCCGTACTCGGCCTGACCTTCTTTGCCAGCGCCTATCTCGCCGAGATCTGGCGCGGTGGTGTCGATGCCTTGCCGCGCGGCCAATGGGATGCCGGTGCAAGCCTCGGCCTGCACTATGTCCAGGAGCTGCGCCTGATCATCCTGCCGCAGGCCTTTGCCATTACGCGCGCGCCGGTTGTCGGCTTCCTCGTCCAGCTGATCAAGGCAACCGCGCTGACCTCGATCATCGGCTTTGAGGAATTGCTCAGGACCTCGAACGCCATCAACAACGCGACATTTGAGCCGTTCACCGTCTACGGGCTGGTGGCAGTGATCTTCTTCGTGCTTTGCTACCCCCTCACCCAATATGCCCGTTCACTGGAGGCCCGCGCCGCAGCACGCTGACACGAGCCTCCGTCATAAAAAAATCATGGGAACGTCCGGCAAAAGCCGGCAATAAATGAGGAGAAGACCGATGAAAAAGATACTGAACACCCCAATCAGCCGGCGCGCCGTGCTGGGCGCCGGTGTGGCGTCGGCGAGCCTGCTTGCCATGCCATCGATCCTTAGGGCGCAGGACAAGTCGATCAAGATCGGCGTCTATGGCGGCTACTTCAAGAAGTCGTTCGACGAGCACATCTTCCCTGAATTCACCAAGGCAACCGGCATCGCGGTGGAATCCATCGCCGAACCGACAGGCGAAGCCTGGCTGGTGCAGCTCGAACAGGCGGCCAAGGCAGGCCAGGCACCTGCCGATCTTTCGATGATGTCGCAGATCGCGATGCTCAAGGGCCAGTCGACCAATCTGTGGGCGCCGCTCGACCTTGCCAAGATCAAGAACAGCTCGAACCTGATCGAGCATTTCGTCAACAAGTATCCAGACGGCCGTGTCGCCGGCATCGGTGCTGTGGCCTGGTACATCACGCTTGTCACCAACACCAACGTCTTCCCGACCGCGCCCGACAGCTGGGCGGCGCTCTGGGATCCGGCGAACGTCGACAAGCTCGGCCTTCTGGCGCTGGCTTCCAACTCTTTCCTGCTCGAAGTGACGGCAACGACATTCATGGGCGGCACCAAGGCGCTCGACACCGAGGAAGGCATCCTGAAGGCGCTGGACAAGCTCGCCGAGGTCAAGCCGAACGTGCGGCTGTGGTATCGTGACGAGGCGCAGTTCGAACAAGCTCTGAAGTCGGGCGAAATCCCGATGGGCCAGTATTACCACGATGTTACCGGCCTGGCGGCGGCAGAGGGCCACCCTGTGCGCTCGACCTTCCCCAAGGAAGGCGGCATCCAGGATTCCGGCTCGTGGGTTCTGTCGCGTGCTTCGAAGAAGACCGAGGAGGCGCATGCCTTCATCGATCACATGTGCCAGCCAGCCGTGCAGTCGCTGATGTCGCGCAAGGTCGGCACCGCACCGACGGTCAAGCGCGATCTGCTCGACCTGACGCCGGAACAGTTCGCCGCCGTGTCGTCGGACATTCCGCCGATCATCCCGCGCTATGACCTCTACACCACCAAGGCCGACTGGATTAACCAGAAGTGGACCGAGCTGATCGTTGGGTGACCTGTCTTTCCTTCTCCCCGCCCGCGGGGAGAAGGTGGCGCGCCCCTCGATTGAACTCGGGAGGCCGGATGAGGGGCAGAGCCAGCGCGGCAAGGCTCGCACTGCCCCTCATCTGCCTTCCGGCATCTTCTCCCCGTAAACGGGGAGAAGAGACGCTTTCCACAACGCCGCTCCAACATTTCGAGGGCCCCTCATGTCCGGACTTGAGCTTAAGGACATCACCAAGACCTTCGGCAACTTCAGGGCGGTCGATACGGCCAATCTGTCGGTGCCGCATGGCAAGTTCGTCTGCCTGCTCGGGCCGTCGGGCTGTGGCAAGACCACGCTTTTGCGCATGATTGCCGGTCTTGAGGAGCCGACCAGCGGGGAGATCCTGCTCGACGGCACCGACATCACGCCGATGCCGACGCACAAGCGCAATCTCGGCATGGTGTTCCAGTCGCTGGCGCTGTTTCCGCATCTGTCGGTCGGCGACAATATCTCCTATGCGCTGCGCATCCGCGGCGCCTCGCGCGAAGACCAGAAGAAACGCTCCGACGAGCTGCTCAAGCTGATCGATCTGCCCGGCTTCAGCGACCGCCCGGTGGCAAAGCTCTCCGGCGGCCAGCGCCAGCGCGTGGCCATCGCACGTGCGCTTGCGCTGTCGCCAAAACTGTTTTTGCTCGACGAGCCGCTGTCGGCGCTCGACGCCAAGCTGCGCGAGGCGATGCAGGTCGAATTGCGCCAGCTGCAGCAAAGGCTCGGCATCACCACCTTCGTCGTCACCCACGACCAGCGCGAAGCCATGACCATGGCCGATCTTGTCGTTGTCATGGGCAACGGCAAGATTCTCCAGGCAGCTCCGCCGATCGAAATCTACCGCAAGCCGGCAGACGCGTTTGTCGCCGACTTCATCGGCATGACCAATCTGCTCGATGCGAGTGCCGACCGGCTTGGCCGCGTCTCCGTGCTCGGCCACGCCATTCCGCATCTGACGATGCCAGAGGGCTTGACCAAAGCCTCGGTGTCGATCCGCCCCGAGGACGTGCAACTGGGCCCGGTCGGCGGCGATGCGATCGCAGGCACCGTGACCTTCGTGCGCGACCTCGGCGGCACTATCGAGACCTTCGTCGAAGCGGGTGGCAAAACCATCGTTGCTGTCGCCACGCCGCGCGAACGGCCCGAGGTCGTGGCCGGCCAGCAGGTTGGCCTGATCCTGCCGGCGGAAGCCTGCGTGGTGCTCAAATCATGAAACGTGAGGCGCCGAAATCGATCGCCGACTACAGCCCGCTGTTTTTTCCCGGGCTGATGCTGATCGTCTTTTTCGTCGTGCCGTTTTCGACGATGATCGCGGTGAGCTTTTTCCAGCGTGATCCCTCGGGCTTCTACACGCCCGATTTCGTCTTCACCAACTATGCCCGCTTCCTCACGCCGTTCTTCGGCAAGGTGCTGGGCTTTTCGCTAATGCTGGCGGTGATGGTGGCGATCTGCTGCGTCGTCATCGCCTTTCCCTTCACCTTCCTGCTCACCAAGCGGCCGCGCAAGGTGCAGACGATCTGGCTGGTGTGCCTGCTTTCAGTGCTGTCGCTGTCGGAGGTCATCATCGGTTTTGCCTGGTCGACGCTGTTTTCGCGCACCGCCGGCATCACCAACCTGTTCGTCGCCATCGGCCTGATGAAGGAGCCGGTGGCGCTGCTGCCTAGCTTCTGGGCGGTGCTGACCGGCATGGTCTACCAGGCGCTGCCCTACACGATCCTGGTGCTTTATCCCGCCCTAGTCCGCCTCGACCCGACATTGCTGGAGGCCGCCCGAACGCTCGGTGCGTCGCCGGTCAGGGCTTTCCTGAATGTCGTGGTGCCAGCACTGCGCAACACCATTGTTGCGACGCTGATCATGGTCTTTGTCTTTGCGCTCGGTTCGTATCTGTTGCCGCAGATCCTTGGCCGGCCCTCGCATTGGACGCTGTCGGTGCTGATCACCGACCAGGCGATCTACCAGTCGAACATGCCGTTCGCTGCGGCGATGGCGGTGTTTTTGGTGCTGATGTCGCTGGCTCTTGTCGGCTTGACGCTGCTGGTCGGACGCAGGGAGAACGCGCTGTGAAACAGACCTTCCTTCGCCGGCTTTATTTCGCAGCCGTTGCCCTGTTCCTCGCCGCACCGCTGATCGTCGTCGCAGGCGTTTCAGTCAACGAAAAGCAGGACCTGGCCTTCCCGCCCAAAGGCTTTTCGCTAGCCTGGTACGCGCAGATCTTCGCGGATCCCGAATGGCGCAAGGCGCTGATCGCCTCGCTGTCGCTGGCAGTGACCGCCGCCGCACTGGCGGTGGCCATCGCCTTGCCGCTGGCCTGGTTCCTGTGGCGGCGCATAGCGCCCTGGGCGAACGTGTTCCAGATCCTCGGCCTCGCACCGTTCATCCTGCCGCCCGTCATCACCGCGCTCGGCATGCTGACGTTCTGGGCAACGACCGGCTTCTATGGCCAGCCATGGACGGCCGTCATCAGCCATGCGATCTTTTTCGTCACGCTCCCGCTGGTGACGCTATCGCTCGGCTTCGCCTCCATCGACCGCTCGCTGGTCGAGGCGGCGGCGACGATGGGCGCCGACGACCGCACGGTGCTCAAGACGGTGGTGCTGCCGCTGATCCGGCCCTATCTCGTCTCGGGCTACGCCTTCGCCTTCGTGCTGTCGCTCAACGAATACATCGTCGCCTACATGACGATCGGCTTCACGCTCGAAACCTTGCCGATCAAGATCTTCAACGCTCTGCGATACGGCTACACGCCGACGATGGCCTCGGTGTCGGTGTTCTTCGTGGCGGTGGCCGCTCTGGTGTTCGGACTGATCGCCAGGTTCGGCGACATCAGGAAGCTGCTCGGCGCAATGTCGTCGGAGAGCTGAGAGGTGCGGGAGCGAACCGCGCTCGTCATCCCGGAAAGCGCAGCGTAGCGAAGCTTATCCGGGACCCATTGACCAGTGCGGCCGTGCTCCACGTTGGCCGTGCCAATGGGTCCCGGGTCTCGCTGCGCTCGCCCGGGATGACGCGCGTCGTATGGCGTGCCCCCCTAGACTTCACATCACCGGCCGGCCCATCAGCCCGAGTTTTTCGCGCCTGAGCCAGCGCCACAAAAGCAGCACCGACACCACAGCGAGGCCGGCAGACAGGCCGATCCAGATGCCGACGCCATTGACGCCGAAATGGAAGGCGAGCACCGCGCCGAGCGGTAGGCCAACGCCCCAATAGCCGATCGCCGCATAAATCATCGGTACGGTCGTGTCATGGAGTCCGCGCAACATGCCGGCAGCGACAGCCTGAGCGCCGTCAACGATCTGAAACAGTGCCGCCAGCGCCAGGAACGAGACGGCAAGGCCGATGACGACGGCGTTGGCCGGGTCGTTGACGTCAATGAAGGCGCTGATCAKAAGATGCGGCCATAACAGCATGATCAGTGCCGTCATCGTCATGAACGAGACGCCCATGACATAGGCCGTCCAGCCGGCGCGGCTGACGCCCTCGGAATTGCCAGCACCATAGGCCRGGCCGACGCGCACGGTGACGGCCTGGTTGAGGCCGAGAGGCACCATGAAGCTGATCGAGGCGATCTGAATGGCAATTGCGTGTGCTGCCAGCGACGGCGCATCGATCAGGCCCATCAGCAACGCAGCGGCGTTGAAGATGGTGACCTCGAAGGCGAGGATGCCGGCGATTGGCAAGCCAAGCTTGAGCAGTCCGACAAAGCGCGGCCAGTCGGCGCGCCAGAAGCGCCCGAACAGTTGATAGCGCCGGAACTTCGGCTCAAGCGTCACCACGGCGACCATGCCGACGAACATCAGCACGCTCGACAGCGTGGTCGCGAGCCCCGAGCCAGCGACGCCCATGGCCGGAAAGCCGAGATGGCCGAACATCAGGGCCCAGTTGGCAAGCACGTTGAAGCCAACCGCTGCGAAGACGATCGCCAATGCCCAGCCGGGACGCTCGAGCGCCGAAATGAACGAGCGCAGTACGATATAGCCGTAGAATGGCAGCACTGCCCATTGCAGCCAGCGCACATATATGCCGGCCGTTTCGGCAAGCGCCGGCTCCTGGCCCATCGCCTTGAGGATCGCCTCGGCATTCCACAGAATGATCCAGATCGGGATCGAGACCAGGATGGCGAGCCAGAGCCCCTGGCGCACTGTGCGCCTGAGGTCGCGCACCGAGTGGCGCTTGCGGCCCAATTCTGTGGCGATCATCGGCGAAGTCGCCAGCATCAGGCCGAGCCCGAAGATGAGCGGCGCGAAATAGAGGTTGGAGCCGAGCGCGCCGGCGGCGAGCGCGTTCGATCCGATCCGGCCCATCATCATGACGTCGGTCGCGGTCATCGCCGTCTGGCCGAGATTGGTCAGGATCATCGGCCACGCAAGCGCCAGCATCGCCCGAATCTCGTGACGCCAAGGACTTGCCGGTGATTGCGCGCCGGTTTCGTTCGCAGACATTATTTTCGTCTTTCGTGCCGATATCGCGAGAAATGCCGCCGATGTCGGGCGATTCGGCCTCAAAACGTTTGGTTTTGCCTCGCCTTGGTCCGCTTTTTGCAGCAATCGGGCTGAAGAGGCAAGCCATGAGGGCGGCCAGGCATTGAGCCAGCGCGGTTGTTGGGATGACCCTGCGAGGGTTATGTGCCCGTTGCCGTCAGCATTCCGGGCAACCCATCTCGGATAGAAGCCAGTCGCGGAAGGCGCGGATCTTGGGCACGTTGCGGCGTGCCTCGGGATAGACCAGCCAGTAGGCGTCTTTGTCGTCGCCAAGCAGATCGAAGGGCTGGATGAGACGGCCTTCGGCGAGTTCTGCGGTGAAGAAGGTGCGCGTCAGGATCGCCACGCCCTGGCCGGCCATCGCGGCGTTCGCCTCGTAGGCTTGCGAGCCCATCGAGGTGTCGGGCCGTCCTTCCAGGCTGTCGGTAGGCACGCCAGCCAGCGTGAACCAGCGTTGCCACCAGACATCGCTGGGATCGAGGATGCGCAGCTTCAGAAGGTCGGCGGGTTCCTTGATGCCGCCGATGCTGTCGGCCAGCATCGGGCTCAGCATGGGCGCATACTGGGCCCGAAACAGCAGGTGGGTGACCAGCCCGGGCCAGTTGCCGTCGCCGGAGCGGATGCCGATGTCGACCTCCTCGCGCGAAAAGTCGACCAGGTGGTTCGATGTGTCGAGCCGCACCGCGATTGCTGGATGGCGAATCTGGAACGAGCCGATGTGCCGCGCCAGCCAGTTGGAGGCGAAGGTGAGCAAGGTGGAGATGCAAAGCGTGCCGCCCGAGCCGGCGCGGGCGGTGGCATAGGCTTCGCTCAGGATGTTGAAGGCATCTGTGACGGCGGGTGCGAGGCGGCTGCCGGCGTCGGTCAGTACGACCTGGCGAGGTTTGCGGAGGAACAGCGGCGCCCCGACGCGTTCCTCCAGCAGCTTGATCTGATAGCTCACGGCAGCCTGGGTCATGCCGAGTTCAGCCGCAGCCTTGGTGAAGCTTGAATGGCGGGCGGCGGCCTCGAACACCCTGATCGCGRCCAGCGGCGGCAGCTGCATGTTCATGATATCGCCGTCCTATGCATAAGGGCTCTTAATGGATCCAGATCGACGTTCGATTGGAATTGCTGGGCTTCCAGGACCAATATCTAGGTCAACGCATTAGCGTCTTTCAAGTATCAGCGGAGGTCGACGATCATGAACACGGCACRGGCAAGTCTCATTCATCGCGAACCGGTTTCCCTCACATCGCGTCTGGCGTCAGTCTTTACTTGGCGCACGCGCCGGCGCGTACTTGATTTCAGGGACCTGCCGGATCACCTCAAGCGCGACATGGGTTATCTCGACGGCAACGACCCTTGCGGCCGGCATCTTTGAAAGAATACCGCATGAGCACGTGTTTTCCTCTATCATATGACCGGTTCAATTCCGCCGCCAAAGCTCCTATGAGCAATGGGGTGAACAAGGACCGGTCATATGATTCCGAAGGCAGTGTACTGGGATATGGACGGCACGCTGATCGACAGCGAGCCGCTGCACGAAAGGGCGCTTGTGGCGGCCCTGCGCAGCGCTGGAATCGAGCCGCCGGCTGACCTGCATGCGCGCGTCGTGGGTCAGGCGGYGCGCCCGGTCTATGAGGTGCTGCGGGAGCAGTTCGGCCTTGGTCTCGAATTCGATGAATGGATTGCGCTCAAATACGATCACTATATGGGTCACGCGCCAAGCCTTCTGCCGCGTGATGGCGCCATGGAAATCTTTCGCGACCTGAAGGCCAGGGGCGTGGTGCAGGCAATCGTGTCAAACTCAGACCGCATGGTGGTCGAGGCGAATTTGCGCGCAGTCGGCATCCACGAGCCGACGATGAAAACAATCAGCCGCAACGATGTACGCAACGGCAAGCCCGATCCCGAGCCTTATCTGCGCGCGGCATGGC
>NZ_JBFUIP010000181.1:0-10788 GCF_056401815.1 Aminobacter sp. P4_D5
GGCCTCGATGCCGATCAGGCAGGGTGGCAACTTGGTGAAGAACGGCAAAACCTGCGATCGCCGTAGTGCCTTGCGCACGACAACGTCTCCAGACGCGTCAACGGCATGAACTTGAAAAACACGCTTGGCCAAATCGAGGCCCACGGTGGTAATCTGCATGGCGGATGGCTCCTTTGCTTGGGTTGCCAGACAGCAAACCCATTTTGGCACTCAGATGCCGGGAGCGGGAGCCATCCACCTCATCCGCTTTGGGAATGAAATTGCGATGACTGTTCGACTGCCGACCTCCTGGCATCTTCGGCGATGGGCTCACGATCAGATGACGTCCTCAGAGAGTTCGCCATGGGCACGTCACGGGACGCGCCCGGCGCTCGTTGTCGCGTGAGGGTTCACACGAACATCATGATCACCGCATAGCCCACGGTCACTAGCACGAGGCCAGCGACCAGCATCGRCACGAGAGTACTGCCCGAATCTTGGTCGTTCATGATTTCATTCCTGCTACTAGGTCAACGGACGTTTTTGGCGCCGCGGATGAGGTTGGTAGTGCAAGTCTGCCATCGCCCGAAGCTTGTCCCAATTCGAAGAACTCCTCACTGACGATGCGGTTGTCGGCATCGACGATGGCACGCMAGACCGAGTTTCGATTGCGCACGGTCAGGCGCTTTCGGCCCTTGTCGCCGTCGGTGCCGCAATCCACCCGGCTGGTTATGAGGCCGAGGCGCATTCGTCGTTGAAGTTCGTTCTCTTCAATGGAAAGCCGCTGCGCCAGGAACCCTGGCTCCAGGACATAGTCTCCGGTCTGGTCAGGCTCGAGCTTCATCCGGCTTCCTTCATCGCGGCGACAGCCGTGCGACATAAACATATATTGACGATATATGTTTTAATCTGCATCGTGAAGCCTGCACAGCCGTCAAAAATGGACGACAAAGGGCCGCATCCGGCCCGCTGACGCTGGGAGCCGGTATGAGCGAAGACACAAAACGTGAAACAACGATCGTCATCAACGGTCGCGTGCTGCCCGGACAACTGGATGAGCAGGTAATCCGAGACGTGGTTCATGGTTTCTACGCGGAGATCCGAAGCGATCCCCTGCTCGGGCCGCTGTTCAACAGGGCGATTGCGCCACATGACTGGTCGCCACACCTGACGAAAATGTGTGACTTCTGGTCATCCTTGATGCTTCGCACCGGCCGTTACGACGGCCGCCCGCTACCACCACACCTGACCATCCCAAGCCTGGGCGAACGGCACTTCCGGCGATGGCTTAGTCTGTTTCGCGCAACCGTCAACAAACTCTGTCCACCGGAGATCGCGGCGCTGTTCATGGAACGGGCTTTGCGTATCGCGCATTCCTTTCGCCTTGCGCTGGCCCACAATCGCGGTGAAAGCACCTTGACCATAGAGCCGATCACGGCCGAAAGCCTGTAACCTTCCGGACAACCGGTAAGCAGGCATTGGATCGCAATGAGACTGACGAATTTTTCCGACTACACGCTCAGAATGCTTATGTTTGCGGCGTCCGCGGGGGATCAGCTGTTCACCATCGAAGAGACGGCACGTGCCTTCGGTGTGTCAAAAACGCATCTCAACAAGGTGGCTAACACGCTGACCCGCGCTGGCTATCTTGTGGCGGTTCGTGGCAGATCTGGTGGGTTGAAACTCGGTCGCCGGCCAGAAGACATCCGGATCGGAGACGTCATCCGGTTGACAGAGCCGGATTTCGCACTGGTCGAGTGCTTCGCCACCGGGAACCAATGCATAATCACGCGGTGCTGCAAACTTTCCACCATGTTGCACGACGCGCTGTCGTCGTTCCAAAACACCCTTGATCGGTACACCCTCGCCGACATCGCACTGAAGCCCGCCGACTTCCTGGGTGATGCATCCCGCGCCTAGCTACCTGCCGGCCCCGACATGGGCAGTTCCCGTGATGGCAAAGCCCGATGTACGGGGTCCCGATTCCACGGTCATTGACACAAACTTCTGCAGAAAGCTCGTGCGCACGCAGGTCGGTTTCATTCCGACGAAACCCACCATCCGCAATATCTTGGCCTCGGCAGTCTTTACGAAGTCGGTGAGTTCCTTCAGCTTAACAGGCGTTTCGGCCCCAGGACCTGTAGGAAAACGAGCGTTCAGCAGTTCGATCAACATTTTGCAAAGACTGAGAAGGCTTTCAATATCGCAAGCCTGGTCCGCGTTCGCCAACTTTCAGAGGATCCTGAGCGCAATCCCGTCGAAGAGTGCTTCCACGGTTGATCCGGTGCTGTCCGGAAATCCTGACTGCGTCGCGCTTGGGGACGGTTCAATGCGACCCCGCCGAGTGCCCTTCGACGGGAGATCGCCTATCCTCCTCACCTGCGAAAAAGCTGAGCCTCCGCAGCATGCAAATCAGCAAGCTTACGAATGGCACGGTTTTGGGCGCGCATGTCAGACCTCGCCATCTCAACTATGCGGGAAGATAATCAGGTCCTTTGCACCCACGGCGGCACGCGTAGCCCCAACTCTTGTCATCCGGCTGATCAGATCAGTCGGTCCGGCTTGAAAAGCCGGTCTCACAGAAGCTGATGATGTCGTCTATCAGGGCGTTGTTGCTGACGTGATCCTGGATATCCTCGAGCCCGGGCATGCGACGGGCATTCGGATCGAGGTCCGCAACGATGTGCAAGATGGCGCCGCGAATGTATTCATAGCGCAGCGCGATCTGCGCCTCACCGAGTTCGGGCGCCACCCGCTGCAGCATTCGTCGGGATAGGCGATGGAGTTCGTCGAACTGCTCGGCGAAGATTTCATTGGTCAGGGTTCGAGGCAAAGCCTTGGTTTGCAGCATCAGTCGGATCGCCGCGCGCCCCCCGCGCTCGTCGAGGCTGAGCTCGACAAGCGGTGCCACGATCGCGCGGAGCACGGTGCGCAGGGTTGGCTGCGGATGGTCCTCACATGCCTTCATTGCCCCCAGGCGCGCCGCGTTCAGCGGGCCGAGGCATTGCTCGAGCGTCAGGCGCAGCAATTCGTCTTTGGAGCGGAAGTGATAGTTGACTGCAGCAATGTTTGCCCCCGCCGCCCGGGTGACTTCCCGTAGCGTGGCCGCATCGAACCCACGATCGGCGAACACGAAGGTAGCCGCATGCAGCAATGCACGACGCGTGTCGCGATCGTCGTGCCGGCCGGTTCTTTCTTCAGTTGCGTCCATACAACCCTCATAACCGAAAGCCGGTTCGCGCACTGCTCTTACCGGCGTCAAATCTGAGGATATGTACCAGCGGAGCCTCGGCCACCGCGAAGCCCGGTGCCGAGTTTCAGTCTGAGAGTGCGGAGCTGTGGCCACCAATCAGCGCGCCAATCGGTAGCCGTAGGCCCTGTCGAGCTCGAGTTCGCGGGCGATACGGATGCCGTCTTCAAGCAACTTGGGGTCAGCGGCCCGTAGCGGCTTGCGCAGCGGCCCCGCCGGCAAGCCGACCGCCGCCATCAGCGACTTCATCGAAACGGGATTAACGGCCGCATAGGCAAAGTGCAGCATCGGCAAGTTGCGCAACCAGGCCGAGCGGCAGGCGAATGCGTCTTCGCCTGACATCCATGGCTTGGAGACGACCGCCATCTCGCGCGGGATGATGTTGCCAGTCATGTTCGCGGTGCCATGGCCGCCCAGCGCCATGGTCGGGATCACCAAGCCGAGGTTCGGCGAGCAGCAGCACATGACCGAGATGTCGAGATCGGCGCGGCAGACCTGGGCCACCTGGCCAACGCGCGTGGTCGATTCCTTGAGTACAACCATGTTCGGATGGGCAGAAATGCGCTGGATGTCGGTCCAGTGAAGGTCCGTCTTCACGCGCGGGGGGTTGTTGTAGAAGCCGATCGGGAAGTCGACCGCATCGCAGACTTCCAGAACATACTCGACGATGGATTCATTGTCGGCGCAGATGTAGGAAGGCGCTGCAATGATGGCGCCGTCGCCGCCTTCGTTCTTGGCATAGCGCACCAAATCGATCGTGCCCTGGGTGTTGGAGCCCGTGCAGCCGAAGTAGAGGAGCATGTCGCCCCGCGGCATTCTTGCCGTTTCGGTAATGATCGTGCGCCGCTCTTCCGGGGTCAGCATCGAGACCTCCCCGGTCGAACCCATGATCAGGATCGCCTTTGTGTGGTTTTGCCGGTGAAAATCGAGCAGGCTGCCAAACCCAGCCAGATCTACAGAGCCGTCGGAGTTCATCGGCGTGATCAGCGCCACGAACGACCCATTTGGTTTGGTATGCACGACAGCCTCCAGCGTTCGAGACACCCAGCCAAGCTAAGGTGAATGCTCATTTGAAATGCTTGTTTCAAACGTATGTTTGAATCTAGAAGATGTGTTGTCAATGGCACGTGCCCCGCGCTCGCGCATCACCCGCCGTTTGGGCTCTGACGCAAAGTTGCACGAGTAGCTGGCGAGGGGGGGCTTGCCGCGGTTGTATCTCACTGCCTGAAACGCTGCGGACGCAGCCCACTGCGAACCATGCGAGCCCGGTGGCAGTGGGTGGCGCCATTCGCTCCGCAAAGTCCGCCAAAGCCGGCTTCGCCAATGTGTGCCAGGCCTCGATCTTACCTGCCCACGTCGTGGGCCACTGACGGTCATCGCCAGCCTGCCCATGACTGAAAACATGATTTACGCAATGGCGCCCCCCACCCAACAAAATCGCTATTCACGTCGTTCGCTATGCGAATTAGATGGACGGCGATGGCTGAGTGTTTTGAAAAGGGGCATCACGAAGAGATTTCGGACTGCCGAAAAGACGCTTGTGAAGCGTTGCAGCGCGCCTGGTGAGCGAAACCGTTGCATCAACCGCTCCTGTTTTCGCAGTGGCAGATGCGAATTTTCGGCACGATTGTTCAGCCCTTTGTGCGATCGATGCTCGACCGTGGGCATGATCTGACGCCATGCCGCATCCTAGGAATGAAGCTTGTCAGTGACGATACGCTTCGGCACACGGGCCCTGCTTCTACATCAACCGGATCAACAGGCGTTTGGCCGCCTTGGTGTTTCGGCGGGTCTGGACGATCTCATCGAGTAAGTATCCGTCCTGGTCGACGGGGCGCCAGAGCCAGTGTCTCCTTCCGCCGAATCGGAGGTAGAGCCAGACCGCACGGGCGATCACAGCGGGCGGGAAGCGATGACGCTTATATCTGACGATGGGCTGGATCATGGCCGCCGACTATCAGCCAACAGCTTCATCGCCGGTTGACCTGACATCAACCCCCTATGCCCTGTCGGCAATGGCCATTGCACGGCGCCGAGGCCCACGCCACCTCACACACTGTCCCCCTGCCGCTATTCCGCTACGGCTCGCCATTGTTGGACGGCATTGGCCATGCAGACGCCACTCAATTGCCGCCAACTGACCTGACCACACTGGAGACAGCCTCCCTCACCGCGAACTCAGCCATGGCCAGGGCAGCCTCGCGGGTCTTGGCGGCGGCTATGAAGCGGCCATTATGGCAAAAGCTCGCGCCCTCCACGCCGCATGCCGCCTCCAGATCGCCATTAGTCAGACCGGCCCATGCCGCGGGAAGATCGGCCCTCACCTCAAACCCGTCGTCCGCCCGGCGGATCGTAGTCAGGCACCAATCCTTGTCGCGCGGGTGAACCACGAACAGCAGATGATCGGCGCCCGCTTTGACGATGGTGGGACGGAAGGGCATTCCCATTGGAAGCTCTAGAACACGCCCCTTCCCTGCAGCCTCAATGGCCCGATGCACGACCGCCTCGGCCCGCATTTTTGCAGCGCTGCGCGCTATGCTTGCCTCGACGAAATTTCGGGCAATGGCCAGGCCGGTGTGGAATCCACGATTCTCAGCCTCAGGGTCAACTTCGTCAAAAACGGGCTTTAAGGTTTCTAGCAGAGCTGGCAACGTCAGCCGGGCCAGCGGTCCCGAGGGGCTGAGCGCACCATTGTCCACCAGATCGACTGGGAGCACAAAGCTCGAATCGAACGAGGCGTGGACTGTCTCAATATGGGGTTCGGGAACGCCCGAGGCGGCAAGATAGTCACGGCCATAGTGCTTCCAGATCAATCCGAACGAACTGAATGGTTGGCCATCCTYGCGCAGCGGTGCGCTGCGCTGATGATGATCGTATATCCGCGCTGCGGCGTCATATACGCCGCCCACATCGTAGATGATGCGGTCCAGACCAGGTGTGGTCCATTCCGGCGCCCTGCTACGGATCAGACGAGCCTGCGGGAAAAGCCGGGTCAAGATGACGCTGGACAGCAGTTCATCGGCATGGAAGCCACCAGAATGGGTGACGAGGAAATCTGGGATCATGCCGGGGTGTGCCTTGTGTTCGCGGAGAACCCGCTTGCGGTTGGCACCAGATAGCCTTTGCCCGACACCAGCTCAACCCGCCTTGCGCCCATTCGGGTGCGTCGGCATAACCCGTCTTGCAGAATGGCTGCGGCGATGGGGACTGACCGCTCCGCTTCGTCCTCGAAAATCACGCGCGTGAGCCACCGAATTTCTGCTCATCACAGATACGAAGACCCGGTATTGTCTCGAGTACCAAGATTGAAACGGCCGCCAATCTCCTTTTCGAAACCACGCACCGCCCCGCCGACGCAAAGTAGAAACTACCCAGCTGGCCGGCATCTGGCGGGCGGCCCGCTGCTCGATCGGCAATTGGCCCTTCGCTGTGGAAGCTCTTGAAGAGGTTCACAGCCTGATGGCCAGTTGGACCATCGAAGGCGATATCGGTTTCGGCGTCGTTCATCATCTGGGCATCGGACCCGAGCTCGTAGTACATACCTGAGACGCTTAATCTTTTGGCGCCATGGACGGACATTCACCGGGTTTCACACTGACGATCCGAAGTTCTTGTTGACCGGTTGGATGTTGAGGTGAACCTGGACGGAGCAGTCGTTCCACCACCCCGCGCCCGAGATTTCATTGGACAGGCCATAGTGACTGGAGGAGTGTGAACGCATGATCCATGTGGGGGCATCATGCTGCTAGTTCGATCACTGGCGCTGCGTTTTGTGCCTGTGCTTTGCCCGCTTTGGCTCGCCACGCTTTCACCGGAGATCGCAACAGCGCAACAAGCCGATGTGGTGCTGGCTGTCGGCACAATCACTACCGACAACTATCCCGGTCAGGAGTTTACCGGCAATGGTCTGAGCGAAGCTATTGTGCACGCTGCCGTCACCAAGCTGGCCGACGGCGGGGAGTTTGCGTGGTGCGCCGGACGGGTCGTCGAATGGCGACGGATCGAGGAGGTGAACAAGGAACAGCGGTTTCAGCAGACGGAATATGTTGACCAGGCCACTGCGATCAGGAAACTGGGCACTATCACAGCAGATTATCTGATTGGCGGCAGCATCACGTTCGGCGCCGGGAACGCCGATTGGACTATTGAGATCAGAACCAATCCCGGCGGCGCGCTTGTTGACAGCTTCACCGGCTTTGCCAAGGACGATGCCGTGCTGGACGAGGCTGCCCGAATTGCCGAACACGTGCTGGACAAGATTTGCCCCGGCCCCTGGACAGTCACCGGCGGCGGCGCGCGGATCGTGGTGACCGGGACCGTGATGAAGCTGGACGAGCCGTTCGAGGTGGTTGGCAAGTTTCCCCGTGGCACTGCGAATTTCGTATACTCGCCGACCTCGCGGGCGGGCGGGACGGTGGACTATGTGCTTGCCGGAAGCGGTGTTTCGGGCGCGGGCAGCGGCACCTATACTATCAGTCCGTCGGGCGACAGTTTCACCATGACGATCCAGCAAACCACGACGGGCTGCATCGCAGGGATACCGGATTCCTGCAAGACCAACAGCGAAGTGCTGACACTCACCCCGATTGCGCACTGACGTTCTGCTGCATGCCCACGTCATGGCTGACCGGGCGGAACGACGGTCTCGGGTCAGGACTCAATTGGCCTCTGTGCGGGAAGGTCCGCAATGGGGTCGGAAGACGTCTTCCCCCATCAGGTACCAAACGTTAGATTTGTGCCAGTCAGAAGGTAGGTGCCGAAAACGGCTCGAATGCACGATGAAGCGCGCCGACCTTCAGCGTCCAGGTGACGTGTAGCGAGTTACGGCCGTCACCGATACATGGCAGCTTCCGCGTGACCTTCTTTTTGCGCATAGTTGCGGCAACTCAGGACGACATCTATCCCCGGCCGATTTTTGCCTCCACAACCTCCACGGACCTCGCAGCGGCTTCCTCTCCATAGATTCGGGACAGGCCCTTGATGCGCGTCGCGATTACGTCGACGAGGCGGCCAACGATCTCATGGCTGATTTCCTCCTGGCGAAGCTCGTGGGCGCACTCCGACGCCATATCGGGCATCACCGCGAGCTGATGGCGGATCGTCCGCATCGTGTACTCGCCTCCACCCTTGGCCGAGGACGCACAGCGCTCCCAGTGGCGCGGAATGATCTCGTCGATCAGGTAGACCTTGTCGATCTTCATCGCCAGCTTGAGGTCGCGCATCTCAGCCTGGATCTCTCCCTCGCCGAGGTGCGGCAGAATGGAGGAGATGTCGTAGAGTGGCGCTAGGCGGGCCTCGCCCTGAGCACCGAGCAGCATCGAGTAGTTCTTTGCATGTGCGTCCGTGCCAGCGATGATCCAGTTGAAGACGTTCGCGGCCATGAAGGTCTGACGATCGCGGACGGGGTCTAGGGAGGCCGACAGCACCTTGTTGGAGATAGTCGTGATACCCGGCCCACCCTGGTTCTCATACTTGAGCGTCGGCATCACCGACAGAGCCTGGCACATGTCCTCCTGATGGATGCGGATGGTCTTGCCATCGATATTGCGGCGGTCATAGCGCTCGAGAACGATCGCCTTTTCGCCTGCAAAGTCGAGAACCTTGCTGTGTGCAGCGTCCATGCCGAGCTTGCGTGCAAGCTCCAGGCAGAAATGCTCGTTCTCGGTATGCCCGTGCAAATGTGGCATAGGCGGCTTGAAGATGTGGGTCGTGGGCGTGTCGCCTCGAGGGATCCCCCAGCGATTGCTGCGCTTGTCGAAATGGAACGCCGTCTTCGCCTGCGCACCAGCGAGACTGAACTGACCGGGATCGCCGATTCGCCGGGTAGCTGCACTATCCCTGCGCAGGTCGCGCAGGCGGTCGCCGATCTGCGCCTCGGTGAGCAACTCCACGTCCTCGCCGCGGGAAACCTGGTCGCCGTGCGGAAGGAACTGAACGGCGCCGGCACAGTCGCGGCCGACATTCTTGAGTAGAGCAAACGGGTTTCGGGCAGAGACCTGGAACCTCTGCGCCCATCTGGCAAGGGTCTGCTCATTATCCGGCAACAGGCCCCAGAGGAATGCCTCGACGACCTTGCCCTTGTACGTCCTCGTGATCGTGGGCATGGATAGGGAGAGCGGGATCGCGACCCGGCCCTCCATCCAAGCCTCGTGATAGGAGAACGAAAGCTTGCCGCCCTGCAGGTGGTGGAGCCCCCCAACCGGTCTGCCGGCGATGTAGACGTCGAGAGTGTCGATCGGGTTCACCATGATCATCGTCACCTAGAGCTTGTAGGGAATCTCGTCGTCGTCATCGTCGACATGCCGTTCATCGGCACTGTGTTGATGAACGGCAGCCGACGTCGGCGCCGACGGGATCTGAAAGTCCAGCTCCACACCAAGCACGGTCAGCGCTAGCAGCACGTTGCCGATCTGGGCGCTGGGTTTGCCGTTCTCGATCCACGATACCCACGTCTGCGTGGTGTTGATCATCTTGGCCAAGGCAGCCTGCGACAGGCCGCGCCGGGTGCGGGCTTCCTTAATCAGGATACCAATGTCGCGAGCTGTTCTGATCTTCATGGCGTATACGCTTCTGTATGAGTGAGCCGGATATACGCTCGTATATTGCAGACGTCAATATACGTTGATATATCAGCCAATCGCTATGTAGGACCCTATATCGCTAATCGTCATGTATGATCCTATATAAACTCATTTCGGCTAGTGCAGAGAAGCCTGCCCCTAAAATGTTAAAAAAATAACGCTTGTATAAAATCGATATCTGAATACCATTATTTCCAATTCATCCACTGAAGAGACAACCGGAAGGAACGGATAGGGAAAATGGAGGCGCCATGGCAGAAATAATTGATAAGATCAGCAGTTGAGTATGGCGATTTGTTATCAATCCGATACGGGTCACGCCTTTATTGTATTTTCTGGTATTATTACGTAACACGTCTCCAAAATCTGACACTGATGCAATTTAAGACTTTTCGGAACGTCCGCGAACGAATATTCACCAAGGAGGAAGCTGAAAGTGAATAGACTGAGCAGCATCATTGCGGCAGTCCTGTTGGGCTGCACTACAGTCGTTTCGGTTGACAGTGCCACCGCAACAGCCAAAGAACGTGCCCGCGACCTCGGAATCCCGTTCGTGGGCACACCCGGACCGAACAACGCTATTACCGACGTCGCCGGTGTCACGGTTGGCTATTCGACCATCATTGAGGGTAGTGGCAAGATCGAAGTTGGCAAAGGCCCAGTGCGAACCGGTGTGACGGCTATACTTCCGCGAGGTAAAAAATTCGGGCCGAGTTTTGCGGGCTGGTATACGCTGAACGGCAATGGCGAGATGACCGGCACGACCTGGATCGACGAGAGTGGTTTCCTGGAAGGACCCGTCATGATCACCAATACGCACAGTGTTGGTGTTGTACGTGACGCGGTTATCTCGTGGGAGGCGGAGAACGATCTAGTCGGTCCTCACTTCCGAGATCTCTATTGGCGCCTGCCGGTTGTGGCCGAAACCTGGGACGGAATCTTAAATGATATCAATGGCATGCATGTGAAGCAAGAGCA
>NZ_JBFUIP010000182.1:0-10657 GCF_056401815.1 Aminobacter sp. P4_D5
GAACTCGCCCAGGAACAATCCGTAGTCCCACCAGCCTGGGTGCGCGCTGGTGCTTTCGACGGCACGCTTCATGATCGGCACGCCGTCGCTGTAACTGCCCGCAAGCACCAGGGCGTAGCCATATGAAGCGGCCATGGTCAGGTCATAGGTGTTGAGTTCGTAGGCCTTGCGTATCCAGCGCATGGACTCGGAGCCATCGCCGACACGCGATTGCAGATAGCCGAATGCGCGATGCGCGTAGGGGCTGGTGGAGCCCATCTGCACCGCACTATGGGCAAGGGCATATGCGCCCTCTGTCGAGGCGTTGGACGGATAGGGATAGTTGTCGGTCACCGCCTCCTGTTGCAGCGAGGCGAGTTCGGCGTAGACCACGGGCGACTTCGCGCCGCGCTTGGACAGCTGTTCCATGCACTGGTAAGCGGCGCGATGCTTGGCGGCATTCTGATCCATGTAGTAATCGCCGCTGAGCAACAGACAGGCTGTCAGCCCTCGCTGCAACCCATTCTGCTCGATGTAGCCATAGACCATGCCCGAAGCGGGGATCGTCGAGGTGACGATTTCGGCGATGCGGTCGTCGATGACGTCGGGGCTGACGTCTTGCGGGGACAAAACACGAGACAGCAGGATCCTGCCGCTGGCCATGTGCTGAAGCTCGACCAGCACCGATCCGCTGCTGGGACCAGCATTGACGGTGAAGTCGAAATCTGTGGCGTCGGCGCGCCTGGCGGCTTCGGGTCGGTCGCGGGCGATGAGGTCGATCGTATCGAAGCCAGACAGGGCCGTCCGCAACACGGTCGCCACGCGCGCTGTCTGCCCGCCCTCCGAGGCCGAATGGATATGCACGGCCGGCAGCTGGTCGACGGCATCTCCGATGCTCGAGGTGGCGCCGCGGAAATCGCTCAGGCCGGCGATGTCGATTCCGATGGGGCCGCCGAAATTGCGGAAAACCAATATGCCGAGCATGACGATGACCAGCGCCATTGCCGCCCAGAAATAGCGCAGCTGCCGCTTGACGCTGGTGCCGGAATAAGCCGGATCGGCCTGCGCCTCCTCGCCCTGATGCTGGTGGTTCCCGGCAAGGACGGCGTCAGTGGCCGCGACAGCGGTGTCGCCTTGAATCTCACCGGAGGAGGGGGCGTCAGGCAGGGGTTCGGCCACTGCCTCATATGTTGGGACATAGCTGCCGCGCGGAATGACGATGCGGATCGGATCGGTGCTGCCCTCGGCGGCATAATAGTGGCCAAGCAGTTCTCTCAGGCGTCCGGCCTGGACGCGGACAACCGCGTCGGTCGCGGAATCGAACTCGGCGTCCTTGCCGAACACATCCACCGCGATGGCAAAACCCTTCAGCCGCTCGGCATCGCCGGCGAGCTCGCGCTCGACAAGATAGCGCAACAATTTTCGTGCCCGGTCGGATCGGCCGAAGGTCTCGCTGGCAACAAGCCGCTCAAGCGCTTCGCGCACTGCGGGGGCAGCAGGCGTGGAGGCAACCAAGTATCGACCCTTTTCGAACCGGTACGAATGGCCCGATCATAGACAGCTGGCGTCGGCGCACAAGCGCGCTGAACAACGATGGGCAAACGCCTCGCCGTTATCCACGGGCGAGGCGTATTCGAAGTCGAGTTAACCTTAACGCGACAGGATGCGGTTGGCCGCTGAAACCACCGCTTCAAGCGAGGCAGCCACGATATTGGTGTTGATGCCGGCGCCAAACAGGCGGCCGCCGGGATATTCCACTTCCATGTAGCAGATGGCCGAGGCGTTCGAGCCGCGCTGGATCGAATGCTCGGAATAGTCGAGCACGGAAAGGTCGATGCCGATGTGACGCGAAAGAGCGTCGACAAAACCGTCGATCGGGCCATTGCCTGTGCCCGAGATCGTCACCTCCTTGCCGTTGTCGACAATGGTCGCTTCGACGACGCGGCGGCCCTTCATCACAGGATCAGGGAAGGTCTGGTGGTCGACGAACTTGAGGCGCGCGGCGGGCTGGTCGACATAGACTTCGAGGAAGCGCTCATGGATGCGCTTGGGCGAGACTTCCTTGCCTTCGGTGTCGGTGATCGCCTGGATGTCCTGGCTGAACTCGACCTGCAGCGAACGCGGCAGGTTGAGGCCATAATCGGCCTGGAGCACATAAGCGATACCGCCCTTGCCTGACTGCGAGTTGATGCGGATGATCGCCTCGTAGCTGCGGCCGACATCGGCCGGGTCGATCGGCAGGTAGGGCACTTCCCACAACGGCTTGTTGGCGACTTTGATCGCCTTCATGCCCTTGTTGATCGCGTCCTGGTGCGAGCCGGAGAAGGCGGTGTAGACCAGTTCGCCGACATAGGGGTGGCGTTCGGGAATGACCATCTGGTTCGAATATTCGTAGACTTCCTTGATCCGCTCGATGTCTGAACAGTCGAGATTGGGATCGACCCCTTGCGTGAACATGTTGAGTGCCAGCGTCACGACATCGACGTTGCCGGTGCGCTCGCCATTGCCGAACAGCGTGCCTTCGACACGGTCGGCACCGGCCATCAGGCCGAGTTCGGTGGCCGCGATTCCGGTTCCGCGATCGTTGTGCGGGTGCAGCGAGATGATCAGGTTCTCGCGGTTGTCGAGGTTGCGGCACATCCACTCGATCTGATCGGCATAGATGTTGGGCGTCGCCATCTCGACCGTCGATGGCAGGTTGAGGATCAGCTTGTTGTCTGCCGTTGGCTTGATGATCTCGGTGACAGCGTTGCAGATTTCGAGCGCGACTTCGAGTTCGGTGCCGGTGAAGCTTTCCGGCGAATACTCGAAGCGATAGCCGCCGCCGGCCTTGGCCGCCATGTCGGTGATCATCTTGGCGGCGTCGGTGGCGATCTGCTTGATGCCGGCGACATCCTTGGCAAACACCACGCGACGCTGCAACTCGCTGGTCGAATTGTAGAAATGAACGATCGGCTTATGCGCGCCCTGCAGCGCCTCGAAGGTGCGGGTGATCAATTCGGGGCGGCACTGGACGAGAACCTGCAGCGACACGTCGTCGGCGACATTGCCCTCTTCGATGCACCAGCGGGCGAAATCGAAGTCGGTCTGCGAGGCCGAGGGAAAGCCGATCTCGATTTCCTTGAAACCCATGTCGAGCAGCAGCTGGAACATGCGCGCCTTGCGGTCATGGCCCATCGGGTCGACGAGCGACTGGTTGCCGTCGCGCAGATCGACCGAGCACCAGATCGGTGCCTTGTCGATGGTCTTGGACGGCCAGGTCCGGTTGGGCAGGTCGATCTTGTGATAGGCTTGGTACTTCACTGCGGCGGTCGGCATGCCGGCGCTGCGGCCGGCATCGGCTGCGTGGGTGGTCTTGCTCATTGTCGGTCTCGTTCTCTTGGCCGCCATGCACGACTTGGCGCGCACGCTTCAGCGGTTTTAAATCAGAATTTGGGTTCTGTTGTGAAGAGTAAAGGAGCTAATGCCGCGGCGGCAATTCGACCGCCGGACGCTCCCTTAACGAGCCCGGCGATCGCCGATAAGGCTGAGAAGAAGCAGAGCCGAAGAAAGCGCGCGCAGCGTCTCGCCCGCAAAAGCGGCCGGACGGGAGATTTTGTTGATCTTGCGCGAAGTCATGGCCGCTCTCTTACAGGAGCCGTCTTTGGCGCGCAAGGGTGGCGCGCGTCAAGCGAGTGCAGGCCTCAGCGTATCGTCGCGCGGACAAAGTCGCTCTTGATGCGCACTTCCGGTTTGGCACCTGGAGTGTTGACGATGGCACTGTCGACGAGCGCTGCCCCGGCGGTGACGGAATAGCTGATCGGCACGCCCTTGCCGAAACCAAGATAGACATCGAGCGCCTTGGCATCGATGTCGACGGTTTCGTCCTGCCTGAGGGTTGCGAAGTTGAGGCGGGCCTTGACCGCTTCGCCTTTCAAATCGACGCTTTCGGCGCGGCCGTCGAGCGAAACATCGGCGGCCTTGCTTACGATGCGAACCGCGCCAAATTCACCGGCGAGGATGGCCTGCAATGCGGCATGATCGATGCTGACGGCGCTGTGTTTTGGCACATTGGCGCTGATGGCGGCAACACAATCGGACAGGTCGATCCATGAAGGCGGAAGCACATTGACGTAAAGCGTCGTGCCTTCGATGCGCATCTCGCTGGCATTGCGGCAATCGCTGAAGAACCAGCTCGAATACCACTGCGTCAACCACCCGTTCCTGCGGCTGCCGAGGCTCGCTTGATATGGCGCCTCGTCGGTGGTGATGTGTACCGAGCTTGCGTCGCCAATGATGGAAATTGCGGTGATAGCGGAGACGTCGAGCGTTTTCCTCGCCGATTCCGCGGCATTGGCCGGCAAGGTGGCAGCGCCTGCAACAATCACCAGTGTGAGCAGTTGGCTTTTCATTTTGAAACTCCGATCGTTTTTGCGGCCTGAAGTGGCGGCCGTTGATCGGTGCTCCGGGATGCTGATTATCTCGACCTCAAACACGATCCGGGTCGACCGCAATTGCGATAAAGGACATTCTCACCTGCAATTGCCGCTTCGTATGGACCGCGTGCCCGATGATTTTTGTTCCCCTGCCGTTCGTCGTGGCGCTGCTGCTTGCCATCATGCTCGTACGCATGGTGCGCCAGGGCGAGGCGGGCCTTGAGCAGAATCGCTATTTTATCCTGCTGATGTCAGCCTATGCATTGCAGTCCATATTGATTGGGCTGCGTTGGGGTTACGACCTGCGCGAGGTCCTGCCCGTTCAATCCGTACTCGCGGTCACCATCGCAGCCCTGGCCTGGATCAGTTTCCGCAACCTCGCAGTCGAGCAAACAGGAGCGTCTAAACCGCTGATCTGGCCGCATTTTCTGCCGGCCGGCCTTGTGCTCGTGCTGCTGATCTTCTGGCGCGAGCCGGTCGGTCCGCTGATCACCATTGTTTTTTTGTCCTACGGCACAGCACTGCTGTGGCTGGCACGGCATGGGCCTGACGGTCTCATTGCCTCGCGCCTCGACGGTTCGGTCGTTTCCTATCGCTCCCTGCTGGTAACTGCATTCTGGATCATTGGCTCTGCGGTCACCGACGTGATCATCACCCTCGATCTGCAGTGGACTGGTGGGGCGTATTCGGGCGCTGTTGTCGGCTACGCGAATGTCATCGCTCTGCTGGTCCTTGGCGGAGCTGCGTCGATGGCGAGCCAGAACGGTGGAGCCCGCTTTGTCAGGCAGCAACGAGCCTCAGGCGACCGAAGAGGATTCAGCCGTCGCGGCGTCTGTCGATGCGCTGATGCGCGAAAAACACCTCTACAGGGATGTCGACCTCAATCTTGGGCGCATCGCCAGGAAACTCAACCTGCCGGCGCGGCGGGTCTCGCTTGCCATCAACCGCATCCACGGCATGAGCGTGTCGCAATACGTCAACAACCACCGTATCGAGGAGGCCCGCCGGCTGCTGACGTCGACCGACGAGCCGGTGACGCGGATCATGTTCGACGCCGGATTTCTCACCAAGTCGAATTTCAATCGCGAGTTTCTGCGGGTGACCGGCCTAAGCCCGACGGCGTGGCGACAGCACAACTGCACGGCCGAGCCGCAGTCAGGCCGGCAAACGTCTAATCCTTGATCGCCTTGGCGACCAGCTTGGCCAGGGCCGGGCCGAACATCAGCACGATCATGAAGCGCAGCATTTGCAAGGTCAGCACGAAGGACAGGTCGACGTCCTTGGAGGCGGCGGCGATGATGGCGATGGAATCCATGCCGCCGGGGCTCGTCGCGAGATAGGCCGTCAGCGGATCGACGCCAAGGATGRTGTGCAGCCCGAAGGCCAGCATGCCGCAAAAGGCCATCAGAGCCGCGATTGAGCCTACCACCTGCGGCAAGGCCCGCGCAGCATGGCGCAGGATCGGCCGGGTGAAGTTGAGCCCGATCGACCAGCCGATCAGCGTGTAGCCAAGCGCGAGCAGCCATTCGGGCAGCTGTAGCTCGACACCAAAACCAAGATGCACGACCGCACCGACGATCATTGCGCCGACGAAGTAGGGCGAGGGGATACGCAGGAGATATCCGATCGTACCGCCCACTACGGCGACGCCGATCATCGCGCCGAAGGCCGGCCAGACGATTGTCGGAAACCATTCGAGCGTGGGCGCTTCGACGCCTGACGTGTCGACCCAGAGCCGGGCGACGACTGCGGCGGCAATCGAGACCATGATGACGCGCAGATATTGCATGAAGGCGACAAGCCGCGCGTCGGCGCCGAAGGCATCGGCCATCAGCACCATGGCGGTGGCAGCACCTGGAGCTGAGCCCCATACTGCGGTCGTGCCCGGCAGCACTTTCAGCCGCGAGATGAACCAGCCGAGGAAGCTGCTGGCGGCGACCGTGGCGACGGCCGCGCCCAAAAACAGCGGCCATTCGGCGGCGAATGTGGTGAAGATGCCGGTCGAGATCGAACTGGCGACGAGGCAGCCGATCAGCGCCTGTGCCGAGACGAACAGCGGCTTGGGCACGCGCACCGTTGCGCCGTTGCTGCCGAGCAAGATGGCGACCAGCATCGGCCCGACCAGAAGGGCGGCGGGCAAATGCGCGATTTCGAGCACGCCAGCCAGCAGCACCGAACAGACCAGCAGCATGAGCCATTGCAGCCAGGGTCTTGTATTGGTGAGCGGGGCTTCGGGCTGCGGGGCTGGTTTCATGGCGCCGTCTTAGACGCTTTTGGCAGATGATGTCAGTCTTGCAGGGCGCAAAATGCAAGGGCCAAGGCGTGAATGTGATGCCATCGCCTCTGCGGACCAAACGAGGGTCGCCGCATCTTCTACCTCGAATGTCGCATTGACAGCGTATGCAAAGCTCATACGTTCACCGGTCTCGATGGCAGGCGAGGAGGCACTGCCGAACATGTGTGGAGGAGTGCACTGATGATCTCGAAATTCACGCGCCGCGCGACACTGGCGCTGGGGCTTTCCGCTGTTTCCCTGCTGGCGCTGGCGCCGCAGGCCCTCGCCCAACAATTCCCCGACCGGACCGTGACGCTGGTGGTGCCTTTTGCCGCCGGAGGCTCGACCGACGTCGTCGCCCGCATCATCGCGCAGAAGATGTCGGACGATCTTGGCCAGCAGGTCGTCGTCGAAAATGTCGCCGGTGCCGGCGGCAATATTGGTGCCGATCGCGTCGCCCGGGCCGATCCGGATGGCTACACGATCCTGATGGGCACGGTCGCCACGCACGCGCTCAACCCGCTCATCCTCAAGACCAAGCCCTATGATCCGGAGAAGGATTTCACGCCGGTTTCGCTGCTGGTGATCGTTCCCAATGTGCTGGTCGTCAATCCGCAGCTGCCGGTCAAGAACGTGCAGGAACTGATCGCGCTGCTGAAGGCCGAACCCGACAAATATTCCTATGCCTCGTCGGGCAACGGCACGCCGCTGCACCTTTCCGGCGAGCTGTTCAAGGCGATGGCCGGCGTCAGCATCCAGCACATTCCCTACAAAGGTGCGGGTCCGGCGCTGAACGACGTGGTCGGCAACCAGGTGCCGATCATGTTCGACAATTTGCCGTCCTCGTCGTCGCACATCAAGGGCGGCACGCTGCGGGCGCTTGGTGTGACGACGGCCGAACGCGCCCCGTCCTTCCCCGATGTGCCGACGATCGCCGAGGCAGGCGTTCCCGGCTACGAAACCTACACTTGGAATGCGCTGTTTGCGCCGGCAGGCACGCCCGAGGATGCCGTCGACCGGCTGAACGCCTCGGCCAACAAGGCCATGACCGACCCGGCTGTGATCGAAAAGATGAACGGCTTCAGCGCCAAGATCGTTGGCTCGACGCCGGAAGAACTCGCAGCCCACGTCAAGGCCGAGCTCGCCAAGTGGGGCCCGGTGGTCAAGGACGCCAACATCCAGATCGATTGATCCGTTTGCCGGGCGGCGTGTCGTTTTCGGCGACGCGCCGTCCAGGCTTGCCATTCAGGCCGTTGGCAGCCCGAAGCCGCCGACCGGTTCGATCTCGGTGCTGGAGTCGAAGCCGGCGATCATCGGCATTGCCTGCTTGATCGCGGCTTGGACTTCCGGCAGTTGTAACGACGCCTTGTGGCTTGCGCTGTTGTCCCACACCTCGGTGATCCAGATCGCGTCGGCGTCGGCCGGGTCGTTGGCGATGACATAGCTCAGGCAACCCGGCATGGCGCCGGTGCTGCCAAGAAGAATGGCCAGCAGTTCGTCGCGCTTGCCGGCTTGCGCCCGCATCTTTCCTATCAGACCGTACATGTCAGACCTCGCATCTCGCCGTCCGCTGGCTGGATAGAGCTTGCGCCGGCGGCTAATGTCCAGAGGCAGCCCCTTGTTTCGGCGCCGTTGCCGACATCATCCTGACAACGGGAAGGCTGGCAGCGGGTTCAAGCGAAGGGCACCGCAACCGTGCCCTTGGGCAGCTTGGCTTCGTCATCCGGTTCGACATGGATGATGACACGAACCGAGGGGATTTCTTCCCGCAGTGCATCCTCGATGCGGTCGCAGATGACATGGCTTTCGCCGACGCTCATGTCGGCATCGACAACCAGGTGGAACTCGATGAAGGTGGCGCGGCCGGCGATGCGGGTCTTGAGATCGTGGACTTCAATCGCGCCCTTGGAGTTGGACGAGATGATGTCGCGGATGCGCATATGCTCGTCGAGCTCTACGGCGCGGTCCATCAGCCCGTCCATCGATGAACTGATGACGTGCCAGCCCTGCCACAAGATGTTGAGTGCCACGATCACCGCCAGCAGCGGGTCGAGGATCGTCCAGCCGGTGACAATGGCGCCGACAAGGCCGATCAGCACGCCGGCGGATGTCACCACGTCAGTCATGATGTGGTGGCCGTCGGCGACCATGGCCGGCGAGCGCTCGGAGCGGCCGACGCGGATCAGCATGCCGGCCCAGAACGCATTGATGACGGCGGCAAAGCCATTGATGCCGAGGCCGAGCCAAGGCTCTTGGGCATTCATCGGCACGCCCCAGCTGCGCCAGACCTCGAACAGGATCAGAAGGGCGGCAACGATGATGAGCACGCCTTCGAGCACCGCCGAGAAATATTCGGCCTTGTGGTGGCCATGCTGGTGGTCGAGGTCGGCCGGCTTGTGGCTGACCTTGATTGCCCAGAACGCGGCCATCGCGGCGACGACGTTGACGATCGACTCCAGGGCGTCCGAATAAAGCGCGACCGAGCCGGTCAGCCACCAGGCGACGAACTTCAGCGCCATCACGGCCGAGCCGACGATGATCGACCAGAAGGCGATCTTGGCAACGCGCCGCTTGGCCGAAGATGGCTGGCTGCGCGTGGCTGAGCCCTGCGTTTGGGTCTGCGTCATCATTTTCTGTTTTGGCTCCTGTCGGCTTGGACGCTGATGGCGGCCGCTAGGCCGCCTTGTCCTTGGCCTTGCGCGGCATGTGCGCAACCACATTTTCGATCATGCGCATGCCCGCGTCGTGGCCGAGCGTCATGATCGATTCGGGATGGAATTGCACCGCCGCGATCGGTTCTTTCTTGTGTTCAAACGCCATGATCACGCCATCCTCGGTCTCGGCGGTGACGACGAAATCGGAAGGCAGGCGCACTGGATCGGCGAAGATCGAATGGTAGCGGCCGACGGTCACTTCCTTGGGCAGGCCCGAGAAGATGATGCCCGGCTTGGAGATGCGGATGCGCGACGGCTTGCCGTGCATTGGCACGGCGAGCTGCCGGAGTTCGCCGCCATAGGCTTCGGCCAGCGCCTGCAGGCCAAGGCACACGCCGAAGATCGGCAGGTCGCGGGCGCGCGCCTTCTTGATGGTTGCCGCGGTGTCGAAATCCTTGGGCGTGCCGGGGCCGGGCGAGAGCACGACGAGGTCGGGCTTGACCCGGTCGAATATCTCTTCGGGCACCGGCGAGCGCACGGTCGAGACATCGGCGCCGGTCTGGCGGAAGTAGTTGGCGAGCGTATGGACGAAAGAATCCTCGTGGTCGACGAGCAGGATCTTCACCCCTTCGCCGACGCGGGCGGTGGTGCGCTCGTTGCCGGGGGCATTGCCGGTCTTGGCGTCGCGGATGGCGGAAAGCATGGCTGAGGCCTTCAGTTCGGTTTCGGCTTCTTCTTCTTCGGGAACGGAATCGTAGAGCAGGGTGGCGCCTGCGCGCACCTCGCCGATACCGTCCTCAATGCGGATGGTACGCAAAGTCATGCCGGTGTTGAGATCACCGTTGAAATGCACCATGCCGATCGCCCCGCCATACCAGGCGCGTGGGCTTTTCTCGTTCTGCTCGATGAAACGCATGGCCCACAATTTGGGCGCGCCGGTGACGGTCACCGCCCAGGCGTGGCTCAAGAAGGCGTCGAAGGCGTCCATGCCTTCGCGCAGGCGGCCCTCGATGTGGTCGACTGTGTGGATGAGACGCGAATACATCTCGATCTGGCGGCGGCCGATGACACGCACCGAGCCGGGCTCGCAGACGCGGGATTTGTCGTTGCGGTCGACGTCCGAGCACATGGTGAGCTCCGACTCGTCCTTCTTCGAGTTGAGCAGCTTCAGGATCTGCTCGCTGTCGGAGATGGCATCGTCGCCGCGCTTGATCGTGCCCGAGATCGGGCAGGTCTCGACGCGGCGACCATTGACGCGCACGAACATTTCGGGCGACGCGCCGATCAGATATTCGCCTTCGCCGAGATTGATGAAGAACGAATAGGGCGAAGGG
>NZ_JBFUIP010000183.1:0-10588 GCF_056401815.1 Aminobacter sp. P4_D5
GTTCTGGCGGTCGCTCGCCGCTACTTTGCTTCGATGGCTCTTTCGGTTCGTCACATGGAATCGTTTTTGCCGGTTCAGGCGGCTTCAAAACGACGTCGGTGACGATCCCGAGCGCACTCAAATGGGGTGGTGGGCTGGTGGTGCTTGATCCGTCCTCCGAGGTAGCGCAGATGGTGATCGCGCATCGCCGCGAAGCTGGCCGTAAGGTAATCGCTCTCGAGGCCACTGACCCCACGACCGGATTCAACGCGCTCGATTGGATCGGTCGTTTCGGCGGCACGAAGGAAGAAGATATCGCCGCAGTCGCGACCTGGGTCATGACCGACAATGCACGGCAGACCTCCGCACGAGACGACTTCTTCCGCGCCTCCGCACTTCAGCTCCTCACCGTGCTGATTGCTGACGTTTGTTTGTCGGGGCATACGGAGGCAAAGGCGCAGACTCTCAGACAGGTACGCACTAACCTTTCCGAGCCTGAGCCGAAACTGCGTGAGCGCCTCAAGCAAATCCATGAGCAGTCGGCATCGGAGTTCGTGAAGGAGAATGTGGCGGTGTTCGTGAACATGACGCCCGAGACCTTTTCCGGCGTCTATGCCAACGCCGTCAAGGAAACGCACTGGCTCTCCTATCCCAACTACGCGGCGCTGGTATCAGGCGAAGCATTTTCAACCGACGACCTGGCCGAAGGCGATATCGACATTTTCATCGCGCTCGACCTCAAGGTTCTGGACGCGCATCCGGGTCTCGCCCGGGTCATCATCGGCGCTCTTATGAACGCGATCTATAACTGCAAAGGCGAAGTCACCGGAAGGACCCTGTTCCTGCTCGATGAGGTGGCGCGTCTCGGCTATCTCAGGATTCTCGAAACCGCACGCGATTCAGGGCGTAAATACGGCCTAATGCTCATCATGATCTTCCAGTCTATCGGGCAGATGCGCGAGGCCTATGGCGGCCAGAACGCCACAAGCAAGTGGTTCGAGAGCGCCTCATGGATTAGCTTCGCCGCGATTAACGATCCTGACACCGCTGAATATATCTCTAGGCGCTGTGGCGACACGACGGTCGAAGTCGACCAGATGAGCCGGACGAGCCGGATGTCCGGCTCGTCGCGCTCGCGATCAAAGCAACTGAACCGGCGCCCCCTGATCCTGCCCGGCGAGGTCCTGCGYATGCGCTCGGACGAGCAGATCGTCTTTACTGCAGGCAACCCGCCGCTCCGTTGCGGGCGYGCGGTCTGGTTCCGACGGGATGACATGAAGGCGGGTCTCGGCAAGAACAGGTTCCACCGGAAAGGCGAGGCTTGAGGACCGGAACAGAGAGCATAAAGAGCTCACCTTGCGCCGAGCTGCATAACCAGCATCATGGCCGCCAATTTGCAGAGCTTGATTCACACAACCGGCCAGTGTCCGATGTGCCCCCCTACCAGGCGCCTTCGGAACGATCCCACCTCTGACGCGCCCCTGTCGAGGACCAGAGACGCACGCCACTGCAACTGACATCGCTGCAAGCAAAGCTATCGCATTTCCTGCGGCCATCAGACGGCAAAAAAACCGGAGCTAGGCCTTTGCAGACAGGGTCGGGCTGTCATCCCCGCTGAGGATAGCCCGAAGGTCAATGGCCTGGTCATGCGGAGCAAAAAGCAAGCTGGATTCTGTCGTACGGTACAGGTTCTCGACATGGGCGACAGCTTGCTCGACTTTACCGGCATAAATCAGCTCGATCAGCTGCCTATGATATTCATGTGGGGGCCAAAGCACCAGATTCTGCTGATAAAGCGTGATCGCCATCGTGCCGCGCATCATCAGGCGCTCTTGAGCCGCTGCCAGCGTCTTGTTGCCGTACAGCAAGACCAATAGAACATAAAACTCGACGATAAGACGCCGCATGGAGTGGTAATCATTCGCGGCCGCCGCTTGCTGCTGGAACTGGTAGTGCGCGTCGAGGCGCGCCCGGTCTTCTGCGCCGAGGCGCATAGGGTTCTTAGGGCCCAGACTTCGGTAACGAGGCCGTCCCAGTCAAGCGGTTTTGCTCATGGGAGGTCGGCCGCAAAGGTGCGGTTATGAACCTTGCTCTTTCTGATCCGTCCTGTAGTTACTGCCGCCCTCGTCAGAGATCACCCCGGGTGCATGCTTCGGTCCGTGGTCAGCGCGGGGCTGCCAACATGATGCTGGTTCAATGCAATTCCGATGTGCCCATCTCATTGGCGTGCTCGATGTGGATCGGCACAGTCCGGACCACGGCATCATCGGAACCGCGTCCCTGGGGGGACCTCGAGGGCCTGCTGTCAGGCAGGCAACGGTTGGGAACTCAGGTCTTCAGGCCGCAAGTGGCACCGTCATGTCCGACTGGAAGTCGGTGTCATCGACCCACATCCTATGAAGGATCACACCGGCGCGCCGGGCCAAGGCAACCATGGCGCGCTTCCGGCCACGGCGGCGAGCGACCTGTGCTGCCCAGGTTCTCAGCCATGTCGAGCGGCCCCGGTGCATCATGACGGTCGCGGCTTGACACAACGCCCGGCGCAGGTTGACGTCGCCGGCCTTGGTGATGCCGCCTGAGACGTCGCGCTCGCCTGACTGGTTGCGCGACGGGGTGAGGCCTACCCATGGCCCTACCTTCTTCGATGAAGTGAACCGGGCGGGATCATCAATTGCCGATCGGTAGGTCAACGCCACAACTGCACCGATCCCTGGCATGGACATCAGCCGACGGCATACCGGGTCATCCTGAGCCAAGTTGCGGACGTGGCGCTCTAGCCCTGCCAATTCATGCCGCAAGGACGCCCGCGCCCGAAGCATCGGTTCTGTCGCGGCTTCAAGCATGGGATTGCCGAACGCCAGTTCCCGGATGCGAAGGTCGAACCTGCCGCGAGATATGGCGCCGACCTTGAGCCCGAAGTTCCGCAGCATCCCACGCAGAGACATCTCCAAAGCGATCATGCCCTGCTGGATGGCCTTGCGAGCTCCGAGCACGGCGCGGACCTCCTGCGATGAGACGGATTTGCAGTGAACGGGCCGGAACCACCCGAGGTGGAGTAGCCGTGCGATACCTTCGGCATCCCGCCGATCCGTCTTGATCGGCATTGCTTTTAGCGCCCCTTTTACCTGCCGGGTTTCCATCAGCACGACGTCCAAGTCCGCTTCGGTCATCCCGCGATGCAGCCACTGCGACAAGGGGCCTGCCTCAAGGCCAATGGCGGCAATGGTGCCATCCTGTTCCCTGATCCAGCGCACAAGCGCTTCGGGCGCACTGGCAATCTGCGCCTCCTTCACGATCTTGCCATGCTCGCTGACCACACAGATCGCGGTCTTCGCCAGCGACACATCCAATCCAATGAACAGTTTCATCCCGTAATCCTCCTGTAAGATCAGATACGGGAACGTTCGCCAGCTGACCGGTCAGCATGCAAGCGATAACGGGCAGTGCGCGATGCACGATCGGTCAGGGCATGGATTTTGGTCGTGCGGCCGCCCCGCGAGCGCCCGATGGCCTGATTTTGCTCCCCCCTTTACCGCCCGAAGCCGAGCGATGCGCCTTCACGGCGGACGAGTCGATCAGAACCTGCTCGGGCGGACCACCGGCACTGGCAAGCGCGTGAAAGAGATCCGTCCACACACCCTTGGCCGCCCAGCGGACATACCGATTGTAGAGCGTCTTGCGCGGCCCGTAGTCCGGCGGCGCATCGACCCAGCGCCCGCCTGACTTCAGAACTTGAACGATACCGCTGATCACACGCCGGTCGTCGACGCGTTCCTTGCCCCGCGTGTCAGTCGGAAGATGAGGTTCGATACGGCGAAACTGCTCTTCTGTGAGCCAGAAATGGTCCCGATTCATTACCCCTCCCTTTCGGAAGTCGTGAATCACAAACCTGAGGTGATGCCAACACTTTTATGGGTCTGGGCCCTAGCAAGCTCGCCCACGACATGCATGGCGATGACGCGGGTGGCTTCGAGGACTTCCTGTGCATCCTCCGGCGTCGGCGTGGCGACATAGGCACCGCGGTTGGGAGGTAAATGAACAATCCCCTGCTCCTCCATAATGAACAGAACCTTGCGGATGACGGTCCGGCTGATGTTGAAGGCAGCGCCGATCTCGTCTTCAGCCAATTTTGTGCCGGGGCGGATCTTGCGGTCAAGGATGGCGTTCCACAGCCGGTCGTAGATCAGCGCTTCAAACACCGATCAATGGAGCTGTCAGCGAAATGGCACCAATACCATGGAGCGCTGGGGAAAGGTAACGTTGGGGCATCCGGCAAAGTCTCCTGGCGGCAAACCTGGCTTATATCAATGGTCCTGGTGGACTGGAAACATGAAAACCTGCATACAGCATCAACGTGCATGGCAGGATTTCATTGGTTCAATTGGGGTCGGCCTGCGAGGCTCCACTTGAGACAGCAACTCCGGCCAGATCGTGTTTTTCTGCGGCGGAGTCTGCCCGCAAGGCTGGGGCGGCTTTGGAGGACTCAGCCGGGAAGCGCCGGCCAAGTCAAAACTGGAGTAGTCTACGCCGCCGTTTTAATTCGTCGCGCCTTGCGCGTCCCGATGCTGGTTGACAAGCCTCCTGAAGGTCACGCCTGGACACACGGACCCAGATCCACCTTTCCGGCCAGTGCGCAATCGCCTTCACCAGCAACGGCGACGACTGGTCGATGAAATACGCGGCGCTACTTGCTTCCCTGCGCACCCTCGGCCCGACCATCTCATTCCGTTAACGCGACGCTACCGTCAGGATCGCCCGAAGATCGATCTCTTCCTTGCCCCGTCTGGTCGCAATGTGCGGCGGATTGCGTCGTAGACCGTGCGGTAATAGGCGACTGCCTCGGCCGGCTCACCGTCGAAAATATGGCGGGTCAGCGTTGTCGTAAATTCTGCTCGGCTGAAAGGCGGGGGAGCTACCTGATACGAAGCAAGCGCAACAGTGTAGAGATTTATCTGCCTGTCGAATACGCCCGCCATAAGCCGGTTGCCATGGATAAGTGCGAGAAGCAGGCAAAACTCGTTGTTCAGCCGGCGTGCGGTATGGAAATCCTGGTTGGCGTTGGCCTTTTCTCGGGCCTTGATGTGGTCGGCGAGCTTATTGCGTTGTTCCTTGGTGATGCGCTCTGGGTGTGTCGCCAGTTCGCCTATGAAATAGATGAGCGCCGCAGACACCGATTCCAGGAGTTCCTCAGCGTCTCGGAACGATGGCGAAGCGATGTAGGCGCCGCGGTTGGCCGGCAATGAGACAATGCCTTCCTGTTCCATGATGAACAGTACCTTGCGGATGACCGTACGGCTGATGCCATAGATCTCCCCTATCACGGATTCTTCGAGCTTGGCGCCCGGTCTGAGTTTGCGGTTGATCACCGCATTCCACAGGTCATTGTAGATCTTGGCTTCAATGCCAACCAACGGCGCCATCAGTAGCGTCATCGCATCCTGATCATGAAGCGCTGGTGACAGATAGCGTTCCGGCATGGGTCCCCTTGTATGTTTATCGATCAGAAGTTGCAGCAATACTGATTGGCGAGTCGGTTCGAATTGATTTAGTAGATCGTCGCGGCAAGAACGCAATGGCCGGACGCTTCAAGACTTGCGCGGCCCCTTACAATTGCTGGACGTCACGCTCCGAAAAGCTTGGCGGCGTGCTGTGGGCGCGTGCGCCTATCTCGCTCAAAGCGAGGTGAGCGCCTGCTGGTCGCTGGACTTCTTGAACGTTCAGTTTGCCTGCGGCAGACGTTTCCGCGTTCTCAAATGTCGTCCACCATGCGCGTGCGAGTGCCTGTCAGTGCGATGTCAGGTTCACCCGAGATAAAGCTGTTGGCTGATAGTTGGCGGTCATGATCCAGCCCTTTTTCAGATACAAGCGTCGTCGTTTCTCACTCGCTGTGATTGCTCATGCGGTCTGGCTCTACTTCCAATTTCTGCTGAGCCTGCGTCTTGTGGAAGAGATGTTGCTGGACCGTGCCATCGTCGTTTCCTATGAAAAGATCCGCCGCTGGGTGAAGAAATTCGGACCGGACTATGCCAGACACAGGATCTCCGAAGGCTACGGCAGCTTCAGGCGGCCGCCGGCGATCGGGTCATCTAAGGGTTCATGATGCGCAACGGCCCTGGAAAGTACAGAGCCGACTGCAGCATCTGACCGACTCGCTCTCGCAACCTGGCCGGGCCTTCGCACAGGAGGGTCGGGCGCTTCTTTGGAAGCCGGAGGATGCCCTCAGAAGCCAGCGCGGAGCTCGGCAAAAATTCCCTCGATCCGAATGGCCTCGTCTTCCGTCAGCCCCGCGAATTCGCGCTCGCGCGCCCGCTTCGAAAGGTGGCCGTCATTCTGGCGCAGAAACCGAAACAACAGATCAAGTAGCCTGTCTGGCATATCGATCATGCCCAGAACCTGACCCTTGAATGTGTCGTAACTTCGGAGGAACGCGGTCTCGGACGGCAGATCGACATCTACCGTGCGCGCCACGCAGGCGAACAGGAATTCGGCATGAGGGGTGGCGTCGAAATAGCGATAGAAGTCTATCGTCTCGTTCAGCACCTCCACATTGCCCCGATCGGTCGACCGCCATCGAACATGCGGTATGAGACGACGCGAGTAACTTTCCAACGTCTTCCGGTAGTCGTCGATCCGGTCGAGGATGACCGCAGAGACGGGGAAAACCAGGCCTGGCGGATTGAAACCACGCTCGGCCAGCACATGATGGATGAGATAGCGGTGAAGGCGGCCGTTCCCGTCCTCGAACGGATGGATATAAATAAAGCCAAACGCTAGGCCGGCGGCGGCAATAACGGGGTCGAGCCCCCTGGCCGCGCTTCTGTCGAAGGCAGTCAAGCCCTCGATCAGCTCCGGCAAATCCTCATGCCGCGCGCTGATATGGTCGGGAATGGGCGCGCCTGTATTGCGTTCATGCTCACCGACGAAGCCGCCCTCTACGCGCAATCCCAAGCGCACGAAGCGCGCGTCGCCGATGACGATGCGCTGCAAACGCTGAAGTTCGTCGCGGTTGATCGGACGGCGGCCCGCCTCCCCGATGACCTGCCCCCAGCGCTGGATACGGTCCTGAGGCGGATCTTCACCTTCGATCTCGAAACTCGACCGCGAATCCTTCAGCAGCAGGAAAGCCGCCGTCCGCGCCAGCAGGTCGGCTGGCACCTCAGCGACCAGACGTCGAGCTTCTTCAGCCAGATTGCGAGCGACGAATGCTTCTAGCGCGGGCGTTCGGAATATCATTGGGCAGAACGCCGGCGTACCCGGCAGGTTGTTCTTCACCCGATGGCGGGTCGAGGTTGTGCCATTCGTCGCCCATTGGTGCTTAGGATCGACGACCAAGGCATAGGCACCCTGCTCAGCATCGGGAAGATCGAGCTGTGCGTCAAGGAGCCATTCGTACAGAAACCACAGCCGGCGCGCATAAGCGCCCGTCGGCGTCGCACGCACGATATCGACGATCGGCTCGGAACCGGTGGCGCGAAACAGCTCCTTCAGCACGGCCAGATCCAGCCCCTCATAGCGCAGGGCGAAGGTCAGATGCCCGCTAAGATCGGCACTGGGCGCATGGCGAGGCGTGTAGATATTCCAGCCATCGGCCTCATAGACCTTGTGGCGCGGACCAATGGCCGCCAGGGTTAGTGGGATCGGTACGGCCAGATCGTAGGCATCGATGAGAGCTGCGTAGCCTACCGGTGTGGCTGCTTCCGGCATCCCGCGACTGTGAAAAACACTCACGGCGCCTGAAAATGGCTCCTGCTGACTCTCTGCCATGAATTTCGATGCTCTACCGTGAATATCGATTTCATAGATCGTATTCCATGAAAATTGATAACATGCAAAGATAATCCGTGAACATGGACTTTTCGCCCTGATTTGCGATCACAAAAAAGGCTTCACCGGTATGATGATTTCTGGTTCCCAGCTGGTGCGTTCGTGGCTGGAGCAGCCATCGGTAGTGCGCTCAATTAGCCGCGCAATGTCGAACCTGCGCGCTATGGCAAAACTGGGCGACAATCGCGTCGCTCGCCGAGACTTGCAAACTCAACGTCGTCATGCCGCAGGCCTATCTGGCCAGCACGCTCACAGCCATCGTCAACGGCCATAAACAGAGCCGGGTCGATGACTTCCTTCCCTGGAACATCCACCCAAGGTGTGAACGGGACACCGCATACAGCGATGCTTCACAATCTCAAACCTTTCCGACGCTTCGCTTAGCGAGAGTCCGTCGTCATCTGAGGTGGCCGGCGATCGGACAGGAACCGCCCGATGGCTATTCTGAGGTTCGAAAGACCTCTCTAACGGTCTTGATCGACCCGGCGTCGTTGACCCTGTAACCGGGTAATTGCGAAATCGCGGCATGGAACTCGTCGCCGCGCATGATCGAAAGCACGCGCTTGGGCAGCGGCAGAGCATGACGGGCTTCTTCAACAAGGAGCCGGACCATGCCCCACCCTGTTCTCGATGCACCCATCAGTCCGCTGCGCCAGCGGTTGATCGACGACATGACCCTGCGCCGGTTCAGCGAGGAGACACAGCGCAACTACATCCGCGATGTCGGACGGTTCGCGACCTTCCTTGGCCGCCCGCCCGATATGGCGACGGCAGACGACCTTCGCCGGTTCCAGGTCTGGCAGCAGGAGGACGGCGTTCCCGTGCCGACCATGAACAGCATCGTGTCGGCGTTGCGCTTCTTCTTCACCCACACGACCGACCGGCCGGACCTGGCGCGCAGGCTTGTCCGTCTGTCACATCCGCGCAAGCTGCCCATGGTGCTGAGCCGCGACGAGGTTGCCTGCCTTGTCAACGCCACCACCTGCCTCAAACGCCAGGCTGCGCTGTCGGTCGCCTATGGCGCAGGCCTGCGCGTGGCCGAGGTGTCGACGCTGAAAGTCACTGATGTCGACAGCGAGCGGATGCTACTGCGTGTCGAGCGCGGCAAGGGCGGGCGGTGCCGCAATGCCATGCTGTCGCCGGACCTGCTCGCGCTGTTGCGCCAGTGGTGGAGGGTCGGACGGCAGCAAGGTGTCATGCACCGCGACGGCTGGCTGTTCCCCGGACAGCATCCGATGAAGCCGATCAGCACCCGTCATCTCCATCGCATCGTCGTCGAGGCGGCACAGGCCGCGGACATCGCCAAGCGGGTCGGGCCGCACACGCTGCGTCACAGTTTCGCCACCCATCTTCTGGAGGACGGCGTCGACATCCGCGTCATCCAGGTCCTGCTTGGGCATGCCAAGCTCGACAACACGGCCCTCTATGCCAAGGTCGCAACCCGCACGGTGCGTGCGATCACGAGCCCCCTCGACAGGCTCGGCCTGTTCAAGCCGGCAGAGATCTCGCCCGATGGCTGAGGCGTGCGCGCCTCGATTGAGGTCGCCGACATCTTCCGTGCTGCCGGGCCGGCCTATCGGGCCACCCATGCCGGGCGCTTGAGCCTGCAACAGCTCAAGGTCATGTCGGCGATCGAACAATGTCGCACCGCAGCCCTTGGCGGTCATGTCGAGGCCTGCACAGACTGCGGCCATTGGCGGATCGCCTATAACTCCTGCCGCAACCGGCATTGTCCCAAGTGCCAGGGCGCCGCCGCGCGGGCATGGCTTGCCGAGCGGGAGGTCGACCTGCTGCCAGTCGGCTACTTCCACGTCGTCTTCACGCTGCCGGCTGAGGCCAGAGCCGCGGGGCCGATGTTGGCACGTCGCCCGCGAAATCAGTCCTTGGACCGTCGTATGGGAGCGGCCAGGAAGGGGCGCTCAGTCTAGCATCATGTAATTCCCGCTACGACTTGGCAACCGCCTCTATCGCGCTCGTCAGCGTGGCGCTGGGGTTCGCTTTGCAATAGTCAGCGATCTTCTCGGCATTGGCGTGCGCCTTGTCGCCATCCACCATGGCATTGCCGGCTTTGCCATGGACGTAGCCGTTCACCCACATGGCGACGCCAAGAGTCTTGGCGGCCGGCATTGCACCGACATCCTTGCAAGTGAGCTTCGACATATCCACTTCTGCGGCCATTACTTGGCCGGCCAAAACGATACTTGAAGCTGCGAGTGTGATCGAAAAAAAGCGTTTCATGGTCACGATCTCCTCCTAAAAGCCCCCCGCCTTGCAACGAGCGCTAGCGCCTTGTTGGAAATATGACAATCACGCCAAATTTACCGCGAAACCCTTGATGCGGAAATGGTACCGGGTCCCGAACCGGGCAAGGCGAAAACCTGGCTCGTGTTTGGTCGGAATGAACGCGGCGGCCCCGTCGGCAAAGCGCTGCAATGGCTTGTCTCAAGCCCGAAGGCAAGCTTGAACTCGCGGCTGAACTTCCTTCTCTGCATTCCCACTCTCCAGTTCCGTTAAACACCTTATCTCGGTGTCCACGAAACCGGCAGCAGGCCACGGGGCCGATTTCGGACCGGCCTGTTTCAGGTTCGGGAGCATCAGAAGCGGACCAACTTCCCGACCCACAAAATGAGCTTGTCGTGGTTTGAGGGCAAGTTTCAGCGGCGGACCGGCCTGGGAGTGCCGAGAGCTGTATTCTCGTCATGCAGCTTACGCCAACGCGAGAAGCGTGCGGGATCGATCCGCCCGTCTTCGAGGGCAATGAGCACGGCGCAGGATGGTTCGTGGG
>NZ_JBFUIP010000184.1:0-10568 GCF_056401815.1 Aminobacter sp. P4_D5
GTTGAAGTCGGTCGAAGAGCGCAACAATGCCCAAAAGGCGGTGCTGTTCGACAAGCTCGCGGCCTATTTCAACGGCGATCTCGCGGGAAAAACCTTTGCCTTGTGGGGGCTCGCCTTCAAGCCCAACACCGACGACATGCGCGAGGCCCCAAGCCGCGTTTTGATGGAGGCGCTGTGGGGTGCCGGCGCCAGGGTCCAGGCCTACGATCCCGAAGCGATGCAGGAGGCGCAGACCGTCTACGGCCAGCGCGACGACCTTTTGCTCTGCGGCACCAAGGAGGCGGCCTTGCGCGGCGCCGATGCGCTGCTGATCGCCACCGAGTGGAAGAATTTCCGCGCGCCGTCCTTCGAGGTGATCAAGCAGGCGCTTGCAACCCCCGTCATCTTCGACGGCCGCAATCTCTACGACCCGCGCGTGCTCGCCCGCCACGGCATCGATTACATCTCCATCGGGCGCAAGGCAGCCTGACCGCAACATACTGAAATCTTTGTTGATTGCGTATCCCGAGGCAGCCCATTCCGGCTGCCTCAATATTGTCATCAGTTCGGAACAATAGCCGCATCCAACGGTTCTTACCTACACGTAAGAATACGTCCGAAAAGCATGCAAGAACGGGGAGAACTTTATGGCAATCAGGAAAGTCAGGAAGGCCGTCATTCCGGTCGCGGGTCTGGGCACGCGGTTTTTGCCGGCGACCAAGTCTATGCCGAAGGAAATGCTGCCGGTCGTCGATCGGCCTGTGGTGCAATATGCAGTCGACGAAGCACTTGAGGCCGGCATCGAGCACATCGTCTTCGTGACGGGCCGCAACAAGGCGGTCATCGAGGACTATTTCGACCTTCATCCCGAGCTGATCGGCACGCTCGAACAGGCCGGCAAGGTCCACGAGCTCAGGTCGCTGGAGAGCCTGCTGCCGGTGCCGGGTACCACCAGTTTCACCCGCCAGCAGGCGCCGCACGGCCTTGGCCACGCTGTCTGGTGCGCGCGCGACATCATTGGTGATGAACCTTTCGCGCTGTTGCTGCCCGACATGGTGTCGTTCGGCAAGCGCGGTTGCCTCGCCGAGATCATGGAACTCTATGGCGAGACCGGCGGCAACGTCATCGCCGTCGAGCAGTGTGCGCCGCACGAGACCAACAAATACGGCATCGTCGGCAAGGGTGCTGCTGTCGGCTCGGGCTTCGAGGTGACCGCGATGGTCGAAAAACCGAAGCCGGCCGATGCGCCGTCGAATTTCTACATCAATGGCCGCTATATCCTGCAGCCGGAGGTCTTCACGCTGCTGGGCACACAGGCGCGCGGCGCCGGCGGCGAGATCCAGCTGACCGATGCGATGGTTCGCCTTGCCACCAGCCAGGCCTTCTTTGCCCGGCCGTTCGCCGGCCGGATGTTCGACTGCGGCTCGAAGGAAGGTTTCATCCAGGCCAATGTCGCTTTCGCGCTCAAGCGCAACGACCTCAAGGGCACGGTGCTCGAAGCCTTGCGCGAGATGATCGCCGAGCACGACCGCGAAAACATGCCGACCTGATCGGAAAAAAAAGGCCCGCTTGTCGTCGGCAAGCGGGCCTTTTTTATTTTCTAAGCCGGCTTACTCGTTGCGGCGCTTGCCTTCCATCAGGTCGAGCACGGCGCGCGCGGCATCAAGCACATTGGTGCCGGGACCGAACACGGCTGCGACGCCATGGTCGAGCAGGAACTCGTAGTCCTGGCGCGGGATGACACCGCCGACCACCACGATGATGTCTTCAGCGCCCTTGGCTTTCAGCGCCTCGACCAGTTGCGGGGCGAGCGTCTTGTGGCCGGCGGCCAAAGACGACATGCCGACAACATGGACTTTGGACGCGATTGCCGTATCGGCGGCCTCGCCGGGTGTCTGGAAGAGAGGTCCGGCAATGACCTCGAAGCCGATGTCGCCGAAGGCCGAGGCGATGATCTTGGCACCGCGGTCGTGGCCGTCCTGGCCGAGCTTGGCCACCATGATGCGCGGCTTTTCGCCTAGTGAGCCGGCAAATTGTTCGAGTCGCGACACCAGCGTCTTGAATTCCGGTTCGCCGTCATAGGCCTGGCCATAGACGTTCTCGACGACTTCGGGCACCGCAACATGATCGCCAAAGGCGCGGCGCATGGCGTCGGAAATCTCGCCGACAGTGGCGCGCGCCCGGGAAGCCTCGACGGCGGCGGAGAGCATGTTGCCTTCGCCGCTGCGGGCGACCTTTTCGAGTGCTGCCAGTGCTGCCTCGACGCGGCTGGGGTCGCGCTGGCGTCGGGTGCGCTCGATGCGCTCGATCTGCGACAGGCGCACGGCGGAATTGTCGATCTCGAGGAAATCGTGATGGTCTTCCTGCTCGAGCCGATACTTGTTGACGCCGACGATGACCTCTTCGCCCTTGTCGACGGCGGCCTGGCGGCGTGTCGCCGCTTCCTCGATCATGCGCTTGGGCAGGCCTGTTGCGACCGCCTTGGTCATGCCGCCCATGGCCTCGACTTCCTCAATCAGCGCCCAGGCCTTTTCGGCGAGGTCGTTGGTCAGGCTCTCGACGTAGTAGGAGCCGGCGAGTGGATCGACGACCTTGGTCACGCCCGTTTCATGCTGGAGGATCAACTGGGTGTTGCGGGCGATGCGCGCCGAAAATTCGGTCGGCAAGGCGATCGCCTCGTCGAAGGAGTTGGTGTGCAGCGACTGCGTGCCGCCAAGTGCCGCCGACATCGCCTCGAAGGCGGTGCGCACGATGTTGTTGTAGGGGTCCTGCTCCTGCAGCGACACGCCAGAGGTCTGGCAGTGGGTGCGCAGCATCAGCGACGAAGCCTTCTTGGGCTCGAATTCGGCCATGATGCGCGACCAGAGCAGGCGCGCGGCGCGCAGCTTGGCCGCTTCCATGAAGAAGTTCATGCCGATGGCGAAGAAGAACGACAGTCGTCCGGCGAACTCGTCGACGTTGAGCCCCTTCTTCAGCGCCGCCCGCACATATTCGCGGCCGTCGGCGAGCGTGAAGGCCAGTTCCTGCACCAGCGTCGAGCCGGCTTCCTGCATATGGTAGCCGGAGATCGAGATCGAATTGAACTTCGGCATCTCCTTAGCCGTGTACTCGATGATGTCGGCAACGATCCGCATCGAGGGCTCGGGCGGATAGATGTAGGTGTTGCGGACCATGAATTCCTTGAGGATGTCGTTCTGGATGGTCCCCGACAGTTTTTCGCGCGAGACACCCTGCTCCTCGCCGGCGACGATGAAACTGGCGAGGATCGGGATAACCGCGCCGTTCATCGTCATCGACACCGAGATCTTTTCGAGCGGGATGCCGTCGAACAGGATCTTCATGTCCTCGACCGAGTCGATGGCGACGCCGGCCTTGCCGACATCGCCTTCGACGCGCGGATGGTCGCTGTCATAACCGCGATGGGTGGCAAGGTCGAAGGCCACCGACACGCCTTGCTGGCCGGCGGCGAGCGCCTTGCGGTAGAAATTGTTGGACGCCTCCGCCGTCGAGAAGCCGGCATATTGGCGGATGGTCCAGGGACGGCCGGTGTACATCGTCGCGCGCGGACCGCGCAGGAACGGCGCGAAGCCCGGCATGGAATAGAGATTGTCGATGCTGGAAAGATCGTCGGCCGTGTAGAGCGGCTTGACGTCGATGCCTTCGGGCGTGTTCCAGACAAGCGTATCCGGCGACGCCTTGATCTCGCGTTCGGCGAGCTTTTTCCACGATTCAATCGATGGTTTGTCGGTCATTGGGGCCTCCTCAGGCGCCGGTGTCCTCCCCACAAGGGGAAGAGTGWAAGTGCCTGGACTTCCATCACTCGAATTCCATGATCAGCTCGTCGACGGCCAGGCTTTCGCCTGCGGTCGCAGCGACGCGCTTGACCGTGCCCTTGCGTTCGGCGCGCAGCACGTTKTCCATCTTCATCGCTTCGACGGTCGCCAGCGACTGGCCGGCTTCGACCTCGTCGCCTTGCTTGACCAGGATCGACGTTACCACGCCCGGCATCGGGCAAAGCAGCATCTTTGAGGTGTCGGGCGGCAGTTTTACCGGCATCAGCTTGGCGAGTTCGGCGACGCGCGGGCTGCGCACATGCGCCACCACGTCCATGCCTCGCCAGCGCAGACGCCAGCCGGTGCCCGAACGCGAGGTCTTGACCCCGATCGAGTTGCCGTCAACGGCGAAGTTGGCGTGCAGATGGCCGGGCAGCCAGTCGCTCGACACGGCCAGCGAGGTACCATCGTCGAATTCGACAACCGTGCCGTCGGCACCGTCCCTGACGTGCAGCGGCAGCGTAAAGCCGCCAAGCGTCACCACCCAGTCGGCACCCACCGGGCGCTGGTGATTCGCAAGCGCGCCGGAGATCTGGGCACCGCGACGCTGCATCGACAAATTGATCAGTGCTGCCACACCGGCAAGCTTCGTAGCATCGGCCTCGGCAGGCGCGACGCCGGCGAATCCGTCGGGATATTCCTCGGCGATGAAGGCGGTGGTGATGGCGCCCGAGCGGAAGCGCGGATGATCCATGACGGCCGACAGGAACGGCAGGTTGTGGCCGATGCCTTCGACCTCGAAATCGTCGAGCGCGCGGCCCATGACCTCGATGGCAGTGGCCCGGTCCGGCGCCCAGCTGCACAGCTTGGCGATCATCGGGTCGTAATACATCGAGATTTCGCCGCCCTCGAAGACGCCGGTGTCGTTGCGGACAACCGTGTCGTCATCGCGCTTGCCTTCGACCGGCGGGCGGTAGCGGGTGAGGCGGCCGATCGACGGCAGGAAATTGCGGTAGGGGTCTTCRGCATAGAGCCGGCTTTCGATCGCCCARCCGTTCAGTCTCACGTCGCTTTGGCCAAAGCGCAGCTTTTCGCCTGCGGCAACGCGGATCATCTCCTCGACGAGATCGATGCCGGTGATCAGTTCGGTCACCGGATGCTCAACCTGCAGGCGGGTGTTCATCTCGAGGAAGTAGAAGTTCCTGTTACCATCGACGATAAACTCGACCGTGCCGGCCGAGAAGTAGCCGACCGCCTTGCCCAGGGCCACGGCCTGTTCGCCCATCGCCTTGCGGGTTTCGGCGTCGAGGAACGGCGACGGCGCTTCTTCGATGACCTTCTGGTTGCGGCGCTGGATCGAGCATTCGCGCTCGCCGAGATAAAGCAGATTGCCGTGCTGGTCGCCCAGCACCTGGATCTCGATGTGGCGCGGCTGGGTGACGAATTTTTCGATGAAGATGCGGTCGTCGCCAAACGACGATTTCGCCTCGTTCTTCGATGACTGGAAGCCTTCGCGCGCTTCGGCGTCGTTCCAGGCGATGCGCATGCCCTTGCCGCCGCCGCCGGCGGAGGCCTTGATCATCACGGGATAGCCGATCTGGTTGGCGATCTTCACCGCCTCATTGGCGTCCTCGATCAGGCCCATATGGCCGGGAACGGTCGACACGCCTGCGGAGGCCGCGATCTTCTTCGACGTGATCTTGTCGCCCATCGCCTCGATCGCAACCGGGGGAGGTCCGATGAAGGCGACGCCCTCGGCCTTTAGCGCCTCGGCGAAGTTCGAGTTCTCCGAAAGAAAGCCATAGCCGGGATGCACCGCATCGGCACCAGTCTGGCGCACCGCGTCGATGATCTTCTGGATGACGATGTAGGACTGGTTCGAGGGCGCCGGCCCGATATGGACGGCCTCGTCGGCCATCTTCACATGCAGCGCTTCGCGGTCGGCGTCGGAATAGACCGCGACCGTTGCGATACCGAGTTTCTGGGCCGTCTTGATGACCCGGCAGGCGATCTCGCCACGATTGGCGATGAGGATTTTCTTGAACATGTTTGACCTGCTCACAAAGGTATCGTGTCGTGCTTCTTCCACGGCGCTTCGGCCTTCTTGCCGCGCAGGGCGGCGAAGGCGCGGGCGATGCGGCGGCGCGACGAATGCGGCATGATCACCTCGTCGATGAAGCCACGCTCGGCGGCGACGAAGGGATTGGCGAAGCGTTCTTCATATTCCTTGGTGCGCGCGGCGATCTTTTCGGGATTGCCGAGTTCCGAGCGATAAAGGATCTCGGTCGCGCCCTTGGCCCCCATGACCGCGATCTCGGCGGTCGGCCAGGCGTAGTTGATGTCGGCGCCGATATGCTTGGACGCCATGACGTCATAGGCGCCGCCATAGGCTTTTCGGGTGATCAGCGTGACCATGGGAACGGTCGCCTGCGAATAGGCGAACAACAGCTTGGCGCCGTGCTTGATGACACCGCCATACTCCTGTGCCGTTCCCGGCAGGAAGCCCGGCACGTCGACCAAAGTCAGGATCGGGATCGAAAATGCGTCACAGAAACGAACAAAGCGCGCAGCCTTGCGCGACGAGTCGATGTCGAGGCAGCCGGCCAGCACCATCGGCTGGTTGGCCACCACGCCGACGCTCTGGCCCTCGATGCGCATGAAGCCGGTGATGATGTTCTTGGCGAAGGCTTCCTGGATCTCGAAGAAATCGCCTTCGTCGGCAATCGCCAGGATCAGCTCCTTCATGTCGTAGGGCTTGGCCGCGCTGTCGGGGATCAGCGTGTCGAGACGCTTCTCCAACCGCGCCGGATCGTCGTGGAACGGCCGCACCGGCGGCTTCTCGCGATTGTTCAGCGGCAGGAAGTCAAACAGCAGGCGGACCTGCTCCAGCGCTTCGACGTCGTTTTCATAGGCGCCGTCGGCGACTGACGACTTTGACGTGTGGGTGCGCGCACCGCCGAGTTCTTCCGCCGTGACGATCTCGTTGGTGACGGTCTTCACCACGTCGGGACCAGTGACGAACATGTAGGAACTGTCGCGCACCATGAAGATGAAGTCGGTCATGGCAGGCGAATAGACAGCGCCCCCAGCGCAGGGGCCCATGATGACGGAGATCTGCGGCACCACGCCCGAGGCGTCGACATTGCGCTTGAACACGTCGGCATAGCCGGCGAGCGAGGCCACGCCTTCCTGGATGCGGGCGCCGCCGGAATCGTTGAGGCCGATGACAGGGGCGCCGTTGCGCACCGCCATATCCATGATCTTGCAGATCTTTTGGGCATGGGTCTCCGACAGCGAGCCGCCGAGCACGGTGAAGTCCTGGGAGAAGACATAGACCAGGCGGCCGTTGATTGTGCCCCAGCCGGTAACGACGCCGTCGCCCGCCACCTTCTGCTCGGCCATGCCGAATTCGGTGGTGCGGTGGGTGACATACATGTCGAACTCTTCGAAGGAGCCTTCGTCGAGCAGGACGTCGATGCGTTCGCGCGCCGTCAGCTTGCCCTTGGCATGCTGGGCGTCGATGCGTTTTTGGCCACCGCCGAGACGGGCCTCGGCGCGGCGGGCTTCAAGCTGTTCGAGAACGGCGCGCATCAGTTCATGCCCTTTGCGGAAAGCCACTTCCAGGCTGCGGGGAAGGCGAGGGCCGCAAGCACGGCCTTGGCGATGTCGCCCGGGATGAAGGGATAAAGGCCGAAGGCCAGCACAGGCTTGTCGAAGCCAATGACGGAGCCGAGCCAGAGCAGGCCGGGGACGTAGATCACGGCGCCGGCAAGCAGAGCAGCCGCCATGGCCGAAAGCGCGTTACGGTCCCAGCCGCGTTCGGCCAGCCAGCCGGCAAGCAGGGCTGCGGGCAGGTAACCCAGGAGATAGCCGCCGGTCGGCCCCATCATGTAGGCGAGGCCGATGCCTTTTTCCGGCGTGCCGGCGAAAACAGGCAGGCCAAGCGCGCCCTGCATGAGGTAGAGCGCGACGGCTGCCCCGCCACGCACCGGACCGAGCGCCAGGCCCAGCCCGATCACGACAAGCGTCTGCATGGTCATCGGCACGGGATAAAACGGCACCTGGACCTTGGCCGACAGCGTCAGAAGCAGCGAACCTGCGACGACGGCAACGACATCCATGGTGCTGAGCCGGCTGGTTTGCCTGTCGGCAACGGCTTGGTAGAGCGTCATGAGCTTTCTCCCGCGCTACGAGTTTGAAAAACAATGGCCTCTCGCCGCGTCAGCGGCAAGCAGCGAAGTTGGCGCAATAGCCCCATGGCGCGCGCAGGAAAACAGTTGAAAGTGTGCGAAAGCGTAATATACAAATTCGAGAACTGTAAATTGCGAATTTGCAAACATGGTGTCACGCAAACTCTATATCGGCCGCAAGGTGCGCGAGCTGCGCGAAGCCAACAAGCTGACGCAGGCGAGCTTTGCCGAACGCATCGGCATCTCGACAAGCTATCTCAACCAGATCGAGAACAACCAGCGCCCGGTTTCGGCCTCCGTCCTGCTTGCGCTCGCCGAAAAATTCCAGATCGACATCACGGAGATTTCGCAAGGCGACGGCGACCGGCTGTTGTCGGCTCTGTCAGAGGCACTCAGCGATCCGCTGTTTGAGAACTATGCGCCCAATCTGCAGGAGCTCAAGCTGGTGACGCAGAACGCACCGGGTTTTGCCCGGGCGCTGATTTCGGCGCACCAGGCCTATCGTCGCAACAGCGAGCAGCTCGCCAGCCTCGACGACACACTCGGCAAGAGCATCGGCCTGACCGAGCCGACGCCCTATGAGGAAGTCCGCGACTTCTTCCATTTCGTCGACAACTACATCCACAGTCTGGACCTCGCCGCCGAGCGGCTGGCCCATGAACTCGGCATTGGCGAGCGCGACAGCTATGCGGCGCTGGCCGGACATCTCGAAAGCCGTCATGGCGTGCGCATCGCTCGTGCTGACGCCAATGATGACGCGCTCAGGCGCTTCGATCCCAAGTCGGGCGTGCTGTTCCTCAACACCTATTCGCCGGTCGCCACCCGCAGTTTCCAGATCGCTTTCCAGATCGCCGAGATGGAGATGGAAGCAGAGGTTGCGCAGATCGCGCGCACCGCCGATTTCCGCACCAGCGAGGCGCTGGAGATCTGCAAGATGGGCCTGCGCAACTATTTCGCCGGCGCACTGACCTTGCCCTATCAGGTTTTCATGAAGGCGGCGGGCGAGTTGCGCCACGATCTGGAACTGCTTGCGGCGCATTTCGGCGCCAGCATCGAGCAGGTGGCGCATCGCCTCAGCACCTTGCAGCGGCCGGGCCACAAGGGCGTGCCGATCTTTTTTGCCCGCATTGATCGTGCCGGCAACATCACCAAGCGCCATAGTGCCGCCAAGCTGCAGTTCGCCCGCTTCGGCGCGGCCTGCCCGCTGTGGAACGTGCATCAGGCCTTCGAGACGCCGGGCCGGATCATCCGCCAGCTCGCCGAGACGCCCGATGGCGCGCGCTATCTCTGCATCGCCACGGAGATTTCCAAAGGCGGCGGCGGCTTCAACGCGCCGCATCGCCGTTACGCCATCGCACTTGGCTGCGAAGTCGCCTACGCCCGGGACTTCGTTTATGCCGACGGGCTGGAGTTGGGCAGCAAGACCGCCTTCGACCCGATCGGCATTTCATGCCGCATCTGCGAGCGCACCAATTGCCAGCAGCGCGCCGTGCCGCCGCTCAAGCGCAAGCTGGTGATCGACAAGGACGTCAGGCATCCGTTGCCGTATCGGATCAGCTGACGCTGAATTGCCCCTCACCCTTACCCTCTCCCCGTGAAGGACGGGGAGAGGGGGCGTCAGCGTTGCGGCCATCCTCCTTCTCCCCGTCCTTACGGGGAGAAGGTCCGGCAGGGGATGAGGGGCAACTCGGCCCTGATTGACCTAGTCCTTGCGGGAAAGTACCGCGCCAACGGCAAGCATCAGCCAGCCCAGGATCATTCCGGTGCCGCCCAAGGGAGCCGCGAATGGAAACAGCCGCTGGCCGAGATATTCGCGGGCCAGAAGATCACCGGAAAACAGCAGGACCGCCACTAGAAGAATGGCTGCGCCAATGTGGAGAATTCTGCTGCCGGCGACAACCAGCGACAGTGCGATCAGGGCAGGGGCGTGGAAAAGCAAGAAATTCGCCGCGGTTGCGACATTGACGCTGCCGCCATGGGTTGCCGCCGCCGACAGCGCCACGCCCGCAGCACCAAACAGTGCGCCTGCCGCAAATAGCACCCTGTCAAACTTCATTCGTTCGCTCCCGTCTTCACTTGGCGGTAGCATATAGCTTCGGCGCCACGAAATGACCTGGGCTAGTTGCGCCGATTGCCGCAGGATGGCCGCTTTCCTGTGGACCTTGAACAGGCGCGGCTGATTGGCCGTTTGGCGTTCTGCCCCGCAGTCACTATGTTCGCGCACCGTTCAACAGGCACCAGGATTCCATGGCTGGCGACAACAGGAAAATCGCCGCGATCATCGCGGCCGAGATCAATGCGAAGCCCGAGCAGGTCGTGGCCGCCGTCGGACTGCTCGACGAGGGCGCGACCGTTCCGTTCGTCGCGCGCTACCGCAAGGAAGTGACAGGCGGCCTCGACGACACCCAGCTGCGCAATCTGTCCGAGCGCCTGGCCTATCTGCGCGAGCTTGAAGCGCGGCGCGCCGCAATCGTCGAGTCGATCACCAGCCAGGGCAAGCTGACCGACGATCTGGCGATCCGGATCGCCACCGTCACCACCAAGGCCGAGCTCGAGGACATCTACCTGCCCTACAAGCCCAAGCGCCGCACCAAGGCGGAGATCGCCAGGGAGCGCGGCCTTGGCC
>NZ_JBFUIP010000185.1:0-16586 GCF_056401815.1 Aminobacter sp. P4_D5
GGTAGACGCGCTGCTTTTCCAGCCTACGCCGCCATTCGGTGACAGTACCCCAATCATCATACTTCTTGGCTTTACGTGCTTTGAATATATGGCCATTGAGCGCCATGAAGGCGATGATTTCGGACAGATAAAGCTCGCCACCGGCAAGGCGAGTTCCGCGCAACATCTCATCATAGGCCGCAAGGAATGCCTTCGGATCGGTGAAGAAGTAGCCGCCAACGCTGAACAGGTCGGAGATCACCTTTTTCTCGCGAAAATTGATGATGATGTCTTCCTGGTCGACCTGCACGTAGCTTTTGTTTTGCGGGTTGACCTGATCGAAATCCTCCAATGAGGCCACGGAGACGTAGTTGTATCTCTCTTCGATCGTTCCGAGCTCGAAGTAGTTGTCGCTGTCCTTGACGATGAACGGTTCGTCGATGCCGGCGCGGCGCAGCGTCTCGACCACGGTCTCTGATTGACTGGATGTTGGCTCGTCAAGCACGACGCAATGCACCGGCTGACCAAAGGCGCGCTTGAGGCCTTCGATGGCGTTGAAACGCTGCTGATGTTCCGCGAGGATGGTGACGACGAGATCCTCGACTGGCGCATTCAGCCCGCGGATGGCCTTGTAGACCATCGGCAAGCCGTCATTGTCCGGCAACATCCATTTGGGCAGCATGTTGGGAAATCGCGAGGACCGCCCCGCGCATGGCACGATGATCTTCATCGCTGGCTCCTTATGGTGTCGATGGCGGCGCGGCCGAAGCTTGCTACACGGCGCGCAACGAAGGCGCTATCGGCCTCGCTGTGGGCATATGGAAGAATGCGGGCAAAGGTCAGCCCGAGGAAGAAGTAGTGCCGTGCCGGATAAAGTGGTGACTGGCTGGCGGCCGCTTTCATCCAGCGGTCGCGCAGCCACCAGGTGACGCTGGTTGCAATTGCACGCCCCCGATGAGCATGCCAGTGCCCTTCGCATTCCTGGAATAGCTTGGACCAGTCGAACCAGTAATGATCGAATGGCGATTCGATCGGGTCGATCAGAGAAAGATCGCCGCGCCGCCCGACAAGGATGTTTTCGAAGGTCAGGTCGCCGTGAGAGGCCGTCGGCAAATCAGGCCTGGTGATTTCGTCCATAAGCAGCAGGGCTTCGTGGAGCGTGGCGAGTTCATTTGTATGAGTTCCGGCACTACGCTCTGAGATTTGTTCGAGCTTGGCTGCAAGCGTCGCGCGGCTGGGCGGGATTGATGGAGTACGTGGGCTGGCCGAAGCCAGTGCTCGCATGAGCTGCTCGATACGGTCGGAAAACATCGCCACCTGCTCGAAGGTGGCGGTCGAAAGGTAGTTGATGGCGTCGCGCGCAGGCGCGAATTCCATGTCGTAGAAGCGCAGGCCCTGGGCCTCGTTCTCGTCGAGCACGCGCGGCACGCTGGCCACGCCATCGATCGCTCCCCGCAGCCATTCCTGCCGGGCAGACTGAGCTGTGATGCCTGCATTGGCGGCAAGGCTGTTTGCGGCCTTGCGGACGAAGGGGTTGCCGGAGCTGGTGCGTAGCAACGCCACTGTCGCGCCCGAAAATCCCGAAAGCGGAATGACTTCAGAAAAGTTAGCGAATGCGGGATGGGCGCTCGGGGCGATCATGTGCCGACTAACGGAACTGCGTGACGTCGATGACGGACATGCCCGCGGCACGACCCGAGGCCAAGCCGGCCTCGGCGTCTTCCAGGACCAGACAGCGCGCTGGTTCAACGCCAAGCGTGGCTGCAGCCTTGAGATAAGGTTCCGGATCGGGTTTGCCATTGTCGACATCGTCGCCGCTGACGATTGCGCCAAAGAGCTCGGTCCAGCCCATTGTCGCCAGTATGGCCATCACCCCATCACGATTACCCGACGAAACCAGCGCGAGCTTCTTTTCGCCACCAGCCTCAAGCAATCTCGACGCAGGAAGCGCCTGCGGTTCGCTGGAAAGGAGTATTCGCGCGAAGGCGGTTTTCTTGTCGCGGTGGATGGCGAGCACTTCGTCAGGGGTTATCGACATGATGCCGGTCGCATGCAGCATCAGGGGTATCGCCTCGCGTGCCGGCGCACCGACCGCTGCCATATAATCCGCAAGCGTGAGCTCCGCCCCGCGTGCCGCGAATACCTCGGCATAAGCGCGATGGTGTAGTGGCATCGTGTCGACCAGTGTTCCATCGAGATCGAAAAGCAGGGCGTCGTAGTGAACAAGTTCATCCACAGACAGCAAGCAGCCGTGCGAAGGAGCTGTGGTGCCGACGATCTCTTCAGCTGAACGGAGGCGCAATTTATCAACCTCTTTGAGATAGATGCAAAGGTGGGTTCTGCGTCATTTCACTAGTCGCCAGTTCCTTATATTTGGATAATGGAACGAACATCTTGGCCGAACTTGTCACTCCGTCGCTGCGCGAGTTCGCGCAACGTTTTCTAGCAGTTCCGCAAGAGCACCGTGATCATGCAGAGGCAGCGAAAGTGCTGCTTCACGCGATCCTGGAACAGTCACTTGATGCCGGTTGGCCGCAGGGTGAGCAGCACGCATTTTTCCGCGCCGTGATCCTCGATGATGTAGCGTCAAATGCGCCGCCGCACTTCCTGCTGTGCTCAGCCGAGATGCATTCGGCCAATCTCAAGCAGACGCTACCCATCATTTCCCGCACGCTCGATCCCTTCCTCAGGGAACTCTGGTCGCAGAGCCCTCTATCCAAGAAAGCCGTCCTGCTTTTTATCCAACTGCGGCATTTTCTCGGGCCGTGGTTGGATCAGGCGGAGTTGTCTCGCGTCCATTTGGAGGCGCTGCCAGGATTTACACTTGCCGACATGGCATTGCCGTACAATTCCATGTTCGACCAAGTGAGTTTTGCTCGCAATATCGCTGATATCGACCGACTGACGACGGCGGACACCTCATCGTTCCCCTTGTTTCAGCTTTTGCTTTTCCAATGGATTACCGGCCAGGGTGTCGTTGGTCGCAAAAGAATCGACGACGCGCTGGCTGGCAAGGGTTCCGCTGAGGATGTAGCGGCCGCAAAGTCATTTGAAAAACGCAGCGTGAGGGAAGGTGCTGCAGCGCCAAGCACGCGCCTGAGATTAATGCAGGCTAAGCCCTATCAGGCTCTGCATGCAGGCAAGTCCATGCTGCGCGAACGTCTTGGGTTCAGCCTGCCCGGGCGACGCCAGCCGCGCGTTGCGGTGTGCATCTCGGGCCAGTTGCGCGGCTTCCGCAAGGCCTTCCCAAGCCTCAAACAGATTCTTCTGCCGGGAACCGAACACGAAATCTTCGTCGATACGTGGCACGATGTTGGCCGTTCGGGTGCCGAGCCGTTCCGCAACATCTTGCCTTTTGCCGGTGTGCATTTTGCCGACGCTTACCGCGACTATTGCACGCGCCTTGGCATTGAGGAGATGCGCGGCCGCTATCGATCGCTATTTGAGACGCTGGCCAGCACCGGCCTCGTCAGCACCAGCGAGCTGAGGTCCTTTTTCGCCACCGACAATGTGCGGGTTGAAGATGACAAGGCTGAACGTTTCTCATCGTTCTCCAACTCAGCCAAGATGCACTACAAGATCGCTGCCTGTGCCGCGCAGGTTCAGGCCAGCGGAAAGGAATTCGATCTCGTCCTTCGGATTCGGCCAGACAAGCCGGTGACGATGGTCGGCTTCGGCTGGCGCGACGTCCAGGCAGTCTGCCGCAACAGCGCCCTGCTGTTCGCCGACCAAGGTTTTGGCCATCAGTACGCGAGAATCCTGGTCGGCGACCAACTGGCTATCGGGTCGCCGCAGACCATGCGAACCTATGCCGACGTCTTCGAGAATTATCCGCGCTATGCCGAACAGGGCTTCCTGCAATGCGAGCCGGGCTTCCACGGTCATTCCAGCTTGGCACAGCATTGCTGGCTGAACGGCATTGGTGTTGAGCGGCTGGCGGCACGTTTTGGTCCGTTGGCAGAGACAGAGCCCCTGTCGACGAGAGAAATCATCGCCGCCATCGAACAGGATGCAACTGGCCGTATGGACGCGGTCGATGCCGCGCTCATCGAAGCCGCCAGACGCGATCGACTTTAAAGCGGCTTGTCAGGGATGTAGGCAGCCGCAGGGCTACGCCCTTTGGACTCCTTGTGTACAAATCCGTACCTAGCGAAAATGACAAAGACCTGGCTAGGAATCCGGCGACACTGCTATGTCCGACCATTCTCATCCGATCTGCTGCGKCGCCTGCAGCCGGTGCGCCGCGCTTGGGCAAAGAAGCTAGCTCATGCAGCTCTCGTTGGCAGGTTTGATCGTCTGCATCGGCGTCCTGATCGCCGGCCACTATGCCCGTAGCCTTCTGATCGTTGGCCTGATCGCATCACTCGCCTTCGGTTCGACAGCGCTTATGACGCTGACTGCGCTGGGCGGCTCATCGCCTCTGATCTACACATTCTTCGCAGCCCTTCTGCTGACGGCCGTGGCCGCCAAGACGAGCATTTGGCGGGACCTGGGTCTCGTGTTCGGCAGCATGCGCCCATTGTGGGTTCTTTTCTGCCTGATGGTCTACGCCGCCGTCGGATCGTGGCTGTTTCCACGCCTGTTTGCCGGGCAGACGAGTGTCTTTGTCCAGTCGAAGCTTCGTTCGGGGGTCGTGGAATCCGCGCTTGAGCCGGTTTCGGCCAACATTTCCCAAACCGGATATTTCGTTCTTGGGGGGCTCACCGCCATAGCCCTGGGTGTCCTGCTGCTGCGGGCGGATCGTCTGGAGCAGGTTCGCAGGGGCTTTTTTCTATGGTGCGGCCTGCACGCCGGCATGGGGCTGCTGGATTTCGTGGGCAAGTCCGCCGGCGCCGGTGACGTCTTGCAGCCGATCCGCACTGCTAGCTACGCGATGCTGACAAATGTCAGCGAAGGCGGTTTTTTGCGGATCGCCGGCGCGTACTCAGAGGCTTCCGCCTTCGGGACGGCTTCGCTTGCATGCCTGGCTTTCACCTATACCTATTGGCGCAAGACCGGATCATCGCTTGCCCAGTGGTTTTCAGTCGTCTTGTTTGCACTCGTCATTTTGTCGACGTCGTCGACGGCCTATGTCGGCCTGACGATACTCGTGGTTCCCGTGGCATTGTCCCTTGGTCGCTCCATGACCCAGGGGCGCCTGAATTCCGACGAGCTGCTGATCCTGGGAGCTCTTGTATCGATCATGTTCGTAGCCCTGGCGATAAGTCTCTACAATGAAGGTTTCTTCGACCCGTTCATCCAGCTCATCGACTCGATGGTCATCAACAAGAGTAACTCCTCATCCGGCCAGGAACGCGCCTATTGGAACATGAAGAGCCTCCAGGCCTTCACCGACACGAGTGGTCTGGGCATTGGCTTTGGTAGTTCGCGGGCTTCAAGCTGGGTGATCGCGGTGCTTTCCCAGCTGGGGGTCGTTGGAGCCTTGCTGATGGTGACCTTGCTCGCTGTCGTGGCACGGGGCATGGGCCATATGGCAGCCTGGGTAGATTCTGAGACGGACGCGATCGTGGCGAGCGTGCGCGCCAGTGCCATGGCCAGCATGGTTGCCGCTTCGCTGGTCAGCGGAAGTGCCGATCCCGGCATGCTGTTTTTCATCGCGCTTGCGGTCATTTCGGCCAGCAGGGCGCGCGCGCGGCGCAACATGGCGGCCRCCCGTCGGAGCCGCTCGGTTGTTGGCCCATCGGCGATTGCAGCTTGAAGGTTAGCGGTTCCGCCAAAGGGATGCGTCGCCGCCCCGCCAATTTTGCATATGATGTGAGGACGGGTTTTCCGGCACGGATCGCACTCGGGTTCGTATGCTGTACCACGTGGCTCATAAGGCGGCTTGGATATGAAGCTGTTCAACAGGTTTCCTCTGGCGGTCAGTGATCGGAACGCAGGACGTTTCGGGTACCTTCTGATGCTGCTCGACGACATCGGCGACGATATCGTGACGGAGCGAGCCAAGCTGAAAGACCATCATGAGAGGATCGCCGCAAATGCCGCGTTTGCGTTCGAGGCCATGGAAAACGAAACGCGCACTGCCGCCAAACTGTCGGTCAAGGTCGACACGCTGACGGCATCGCTCATTCTTTGTTCCCAGCGTTCCTCTTCCCTGGAGCGGCGGGCAGCCTTCATCGAAGGGATCAAGCAAAAGCTTGCGTTGCTGTTGCAGCGAAAAGACCGGCGCCGGCGGAACCCTGGTCTGGCTGACGGCGCGACTTAGCTGAAAGTCAGCAGCCAAGCGACAGCCGGGGCGTGCAGCCCATACGCCATTTGGCGGCGTTTACGTTTTACTGCACGAGGCTAAGCTTGATACGAACATATTGGGTCGCAAGACATGTCTGGCCTATCGAGACCTCCAAACGGACGCGGCATCGCCAAGCAGCCTGCCGGCATGCAGTTGCGGGACTTCTTCCATCAAACGAAAACAATCAACACTGCTAGGCAGGTTTCGCGATGGACAGCCGTCTAGCGCCGCGCTGGCAACCAGTGACCGAGCAGCAGGAGGCGGATGAACGCGAGTTCATCAGCTTTGCCGACATTACGGCCTTCCTGAAGCGATATACGCGCACTATTGCAGGGTCGGTCGCGATCACCTTGTCCTGCGCCTGGTTCTATGTCGTCACGACCGACCCGGTCTATACGGCGCAAACGCAAATTCTCATCGAGCCGAAAGTCCCACAGCTTCTGCAGCAGCAGCAGGCCGAAGTGAATCTCACGCTCGATACCGCGCAGGTCGAGAGCCAGATAGCGGTCATGCAATCGGAAAAGATTGCAAAGATGGTGATCACCAGCCTCGGGCTCGACAAGGATACGGCCTTCCGCACGCAAAGCCCGACGCTTGCTGAGCGCTTTGCCAAGCTGGGAAGAATGCTCGCCAAGAGCGTGGGACTTGGGAAGGCCGGTGACGGTGCTGGCAATGCCGGCCTGGCTAGTGGCGCCGGCGAATTCGAGCGCAACCGATATACGATGTGGGCGTTCACCGACGGGTTGGATATTCGCCGCGTCGGGGTGTCCTACGCGATCAATATTGCGTTCCAATCGCCCGATCCGGACATGGCCGCAAAGATCGCCAATGCGACTGCGGATGCCTTCGTGCGCGAACAACTTGAGACCAAGGCTTCATCCGCACGCGAAGGCGGTGCATGGCTCGAACTGCGATTGAATGAGTTGCGAGGTCAGATGAACCAGGCAACGAAGATCGCGCAGGAGTTTCGCGCGAAGCATGACTATGGCGTCGGTCAGCAGCAGAGTAGCGCAGCAGGTGGGGAAGCCAGCCAGGCAGGGGGGGGCGTCGGCAACGCGCCCACCCTCGAAGAGCTCGAGGTGACCGCCGACACGTATCGCAAGATGTATGAGAGCTTCCTGCAGGCGTTCACGAGCTCAGTAAGCCAGCAATCCTACCCCGTCGCCGATGCGCGCGTCATAACCGCCGCGACACGGCCCCTGGTGCCCAGCGCACCGCGAAAGAAACTGGTGCTTTCCTTTGGCGCACTCGCTGGACTTCTAGCGGGCATTGGATTGGCGTTCTTGAGAAACGCGCTTGATCGAACGGTCCGTTCCTCCAGGCAATTGCGAGAAGACTTTGGCCTCGAATGCATTGGCGAGATGCCGCCGCTGTCGGGGATGGGGGCTCGCGACACGCTGAACGAGGCTGCGATCTCGCCTCTTTCCGAATACAGCAACAGTCTCAGGCGCGCCAAAACGGCCATTGGCCTGGCGGATTCCGGCGTTTCGCTGCGTTGCATCGGCGTCGTTTCGGGCTTGCCTTCGGACGGCAAGAGCTCGTTTGCGAGCAATCTCGCGGCCCTTTACGCGATGTCGGGCGCGCGAACCCTGGTGGTCGATGCCGACATCTACCACTCGGTCTTGAGCGACGGGTTGGTGCCGACGTCGAAGGCGGCATTCGAGATCCTGCYGAGCAAGGTAGCCGATTCAAGGAACCTTCTTGCGCCCAGGAACATGGGTGCTTTGCTTGCGGAGATGAAGGCCTACGACATGATCATCGTCGACCTGCCGCCATTGACATGCGGCTCTGACCGCATGGCGGCGAGCCCGCTGTTCGACGGCGTGATCCTTGTTGCCGAGTGGGGCAGGACCCCGCTGGATCTGTTCAGCGAACTGGTGAAGACGATGCACGCCAGCAAGACCTCGATCATCGGAGCGGTGATCACAAATGTCCGCATCAGGTCAAACAAGACCTACAAAGGGCATTTTGGTCGCCGCGCTCGCTGAGGTCAGCGCCTTTTCCAATCATCTCGCAATCCCGCCCGAGCTGTAGCGTGCGCGAATCTCGCCATGGATTCGGTCATCTCCACTCCCGGAATCAGGTAGCGCAATGGCATTGGGTGCAGTGCATGGGTGCAGGCAGCTACTGCCTTAGGCTTAGGGTGTAGCCCCCCATCGATGCCGATACGACCTTTGCCTTTCTTGCTCGCCGATGCCCGAGGCTGTGATGGTAGGGCCACGATAGCAACAGTGCGATACGCCCATGACGATCAATGTCCCTGGCAAGCGAGCACCCCGTCGGCATTTCCGGCACCCACGGAAAACCCGGTCGCGCGCGTCGGCAAATGTGAGCCTCGATTATCAGCTTGTGGTCCCCAGTGATTGGGGCTGGGCGCCAGCCGCCATCTCTTCCGCTTTCGATCCGCCAGCTGGCGGTGCGGCAACCGCTCCAATAGAGGGCGAACAGTCCGCCAAAGTGGACGCAGGCGGCCCGCCGTCGACCCCGCTGGGTGGCCGGGCAAAAAGGCTGGAAGACTTGGTCATAGCCTTTTGCGCGCTGGCGCTGGCGTCTCCAGTGATGCTGATGGTCGCGCTGGTGATTAGGCTCACCACTGGCGGGCCTGCGCTTTATTCCCACACACGCGTCGGTTTCGGCGGCAAGCCTTTCCAGTGCTACAAGTTCCGCTCCATGGTCTGCAACTCGGACGAAGTTCTGCGTGACTATCTCGCGCGAGACCCCGATGCAGCCCGCCAGTGGGATGCAAACAGGAAGCTCAAATGCGACCCGCGCATCACCTTTCTCGGCAAGCTGCTGCGGAAGTCGAGCCTCGACGAACTTCCCCAACTGTTCAACATTCTGAGAGGCGAGATGAGCTGCGTCGGGCCTCGCCCAGTGGTAGCGGACGAGTTGTCCCGCTATGGAAGCTCCGTTGAGGACTATCTGGCGACCAGGCCGGGTCTCACAGGGCTGTGGCAGGTCACGGGGCGGAGTAGCACCGACTATTCGAACCGCGTCGCGCTGGACAGCCATTACGTTCGCAACTGGTCCCTTCGGGCCGACGCCGTCATTCTGGTGCGCACGATCTTTGCGGTCATGCGTTTCGACGACGCGTCATAGGCGCGTTCAATTGCCGCCAGTGACGATCCGCCGCCACAGGCTGGCAAGCGTAAGTCCCACGAGGTAGGCGCATTGCAGGACGACGACTGGGAGCAATATCCGCTGGAGAATTGGCCCTTCGAGTAGAAGCCCTGTCGCCGTGGCGGTCAGGGCCGTTGCGGCAATCAGCGCAGGGGCGCGAAAGCTGAACCCCAGCAAGACGCCAAATGCGGCAACTGTGATGAGGCTCCAAAGCACGTCAGCTGTCTCCCTTTTGGGGCTTGGCGAATCATAGCGGTGCTGTCCGATATTGAAACACTCCACCGGCCAGACTGAACAGGGCTTTTGTAATTTTCCAAGGCCGGCATTGCCGACTCACTAGATGTTTAGTCCCGGCATTTGCTGGAGCGGGTCGCGAGAGAACCGTTGTGGCTGGGAAAGCCATGCCTTGCAGATGAATTCGTAGGGCGTGAGGCCTTTGAGGGTCTTGAGCCTGCGGCCGTGCGGTGTTCGATGTCGTTCGTGGCGCAGGCGTATTCGAAGGCATGGGCGCGGAAGAGTTCGCCGTTTGCGATGGCCTCCTTGATTAGCGGCACGGCCGAACCGCCGGCGCCGGGGGTGGTGAACTGGATGCCGTTGTCGGTGAGCACGGTGTGGATCTTGTAGGGAACCGCCGCGATCAGGCGCAGCAAGAACTCCCGGGAGATGGCGGTGGTGGCCTTCTCGTGCAGTTCGACGAAGGCGAATTTCGAGGTGCGATCGATGGCGACGAACATGTGCAGCTTGCCTTGCTCGGTACGCACCTCGGCGACGTCGAGGTGGAAGTAGCCGATCGGATAGCTCTTGAATTTCTTCTTCGCCGGCTTGTCGCCCTCTACGTCCGGCAAGCGACCGATGCCGTGGCGCTGCAGACAACGATGCAATGACGAACGCGTCAGGTGCGGGATCGTGGGCTGTAAGGCATAGAGGCAGTCATCGAGTGGCAACAGAGTGTAGCGCCGGAAGGCGACGATGACCGCCTCTTCCTCGAGCGAGAGCACTGTCGATCTCGGCTCCCTCGGACCGGTCGGCAGATCGGCCACCGAAGTCCGCTCCCGCCATTTGGCGACGGTCTTCTGGTTGATTCCGTAGCGTTTCGCCAGCGCCCTCAGGCTCTCTTGACTATGCTGTATCGCTCGACGGACCGCCTCTGTCGTCGTGGCGCTCCCATGAAGAACCTGGCCCATAGTGCATCCCCTGTTTCGGCCAACAAGGATGCCCGATCACCATGCAAGAAGAACTCGCCCGTATCTGGAGCGAGGAGAACGTCACCATGATCATGGTCACCCATGACCTTGAGGAGGCGGTCTATCTCGCCGACAGGGTCTTGGTCCTGCCCAAGAAAAAAGATGCTGCGGCGCGGCTGATCGAGGTCGATCTTCCCCGACCTCGCGACCGCAGCGAAGCCCGTTTCGTCCGCTACCGCGAGGAACTGCTGCGCGAATTCGGGCTGCACTGAAGCATAGGCGCGCTCGACTGGTCACGATGTAGAGCCCCGGTTTTCGCCTTGTTGGATTTGGCGACAACGCGCATGGGTGAATGGATAGTCCGAACGGACCTGTGAGCAGGCGTCAAAGCCGGCATCTTGAGCAAAGATCAGCCGCAGGACGCCATGACCAAGCCGCGCGAATATGTCTGTAGTTCCCACACGATCAGTGGTGTTGTGCCGGGAGGACCGGTGGCCTCGCGACACGCCTTCGCTCCAAGGGTCGAGGCGTGCGCCGCCGCCGGCTACACCGGCATGTGCTTGCATTTCCGCGACTATTCCGAGCAGCGGCAGGCGGGATTTGACGATGCCGAGCTGCGCCAGATCCTCAAGCGGAACGGCATGAAGCACGTGTCGGTCGAGTTCCTGACTGACTGGTGTCTCGACGGCGAGGCGGGCGAGGTCGCGCGTCGCAACGAGATAACAGCGTTTCAGGCGGTGAAGGCTTTTGGTGCCAAGGTGCTCAATGTTGGTCCCGATCTCGGTGGACGMGGCATAGCCATGGAGGTCATGCGGGAGCGGTTTGCGGCACTTTGCGCGCGTGCCGCTCGGCACGACATCGAAATCGCGCTCGAACTGGTCGCCTGGGGAAATGTGCGCGACGTCGCTATCGCGTTGCGCCTCATCGAGGGCATTCCCAACGCCGGCTTGGTGATCGATGCGTGGCACATCTTCCGCGCCGGCGTGCCACTGGGCGAGTTGAAGCGAATTACTGCCGACCGTGTGCTCTGCGTCCAGGTCAACGATGCGGAGGCGGAGCCAAGCGGAACGCTTGCGGACGACACGATGAATCGAAAATTGTGCGGGCTAGGCGCCTTTGACCTCAAGGCATTCATAGGGACTCTCGACGGCATGGGCGTTCAAGTGCCGCTAACTGTCGAGATCATTTCTCCACAGCAGGCGGGACGCGAGCTGAAAGATGCCGCGGCGGTATCCTTTCTGAGCGCAAGACGCTGCTTCGACAGGATTTGACGCGCTGACGAGGTGCTGTTGCGCCTGTTTTCCTGTCTGGAATTTGCACGGCCACGTTAGTCCGTTCGAACGATGTTGCGGCAGCGGCGGCTCCGCATAAGCTCGTTGCAAAAATACCTACCCTCATCATGCGTTCGGGTTAGCCCGGCGCCAGCAAGGGCAGGGTCATAAGTGCGGTCAGGGAGGCGAGCTTATGCTCAGTGAAATACTGATCATCGTGATACGCGGGATCGCCATCGGGTCGATCTTCGCCACCATCGCGATGAGCTTCAATATCGTCCATGGCGCGACGAATATCTTCAATTTTGCCCAGGGCAACATGTTCATCCTGGGCGGTTTCGCCGCCTATTTCCTGGCCAATCAGGTGGGGCTTGGGCAGTGGACGCTGATGCTGGTCCTCACCGGCCTGCTCATTGCCGCCGTGATCACCTTCCAGGGCTACATCACGCTTTTGCCGCTACGCTCTTCGGTCGAGCAGGATAGCTGGCTGATCTCGACCGTTTCGGTTTCCGTGATTGTCGCTGCACTTTTGATGATCACACAGGGGCCCTTCGCCTATTCCGTCTCCAGTGTCGTGCCGAGCTTCCGCATTCTGGGCACGCGTACGCCGGGGGCCTATGCGCTGGCGATTGTGGCGATGATCTTCTGGTTCTTCGCGCTGCGCTTTTTCTTGCGCAAGACCTTCATTGGTCTCGCCATCAGCGCGTTGTCGCAGGATTTCGATGCCGCTCGTGCCGCTGGCCTTCCCGTGCGCCGCCTGCAGTTGGTCTCGTTCGCCATCAGTGGCCTGATGGTCGGCACTGTCGGTTTCCTGGTTGCGCCGGTGATTTCGGTGAGCCCTGACGCCGGCCTGAAATACGTGCTCAACGGCTTTGTCGCGGCTGTGGTTGGCGGCATCGGCTCCAACGCCGGAACGCTGATCGGCGGTCCGCTCGTCGGCGTGGTCGCCATGCTGACCGCCTACAAGGTTGGTGGCGCCTACCAGGACCTGGCTTCGCTGCTGGTGCTGGTGATCATCCTGATGTTCCGACCGCAGGGCTTGTTCGGCCGCGTTGGCGCAAGGCGGGTGTGACCATGCGGGCGAATGCAAACGTGCAGACTGGGCCCATGTCCGTGACCGCAGAAACCAGGCCGAAAGGTCGCTTCAACTCCGATCTGACGCAGGTTTGGATCGGCGTGGCACTGATCGCGATCACCGGATTCGGCCCGGTCATCCTCGGCAATTCCTACTGGATCCACACGTTCCAGCTGGTCAACATCTATATCGCTGCGGCGATCTTCCAGAACATGCTGTTTGTCGATGCCGGCCAGAAATCGTTTGGCCAGGGCGCGATCCTCGGGCTTGCCGCCTATGGCGCGGCTATCCTCTATGGGCTGCATGACTGGCCGTTCGCGCTGGCAGCGCTTGGCGGCATCGTCGCTGCGGTTCTTGGCGGCCTGCTGTTTGCCTTGCCGGCACTGCGCGTGCAGGGTTTCCATCTTGGCTTCGTGACCATGAGCGCTGCGATCGTATTCCCGCAGCTTTTGGTCACGCTCGACAAGTGGACCAACGGCATCAACGGCATCAGCGTTTCCGTGCCGGAACTGACCGATCCCGTTGTCTTCGGCATGTCGCCGCTGGCGATTGCCGTGGCCGTGTTTCCGATGATAGCGCTTGCCGCGCATTACCATATCCGCCGTTCTAAGCTCGGCCGCAGCATGTTCGTCGCGGCACTGAGCCCGGAAGCCGCGCGCTCGCTGGGCATCAAGCCGGGCGTGATGCGCTTCGTAGCCTTCATTGTCGCCTCGATCGGCACCGGCATCTGCGGCATCCTCTATCTGCCGACGGTCGCTTTTGTCAGCCCGCAAGGCTTCAACATCGAGCTTTCGTTTGTCTTCTTCTTCGCCGTCGTCGTCGGCGGGCGCGGTCAGATGCTCGGCCCCATCATCGGCATCTGGATCGTCTTCATCCTGCCCAACATCCTGCTGGCGCAGTTCGTCGAATACCGCTTGCTGATGTATGGCTGCCTGACGCTGGCGGCGGTGTTGATTTTCCCTGACGGCATCGTCGGCTCGATCGAGCGTTTGCGCGCCAAACGCAAGCAGACCGGTGGCGGCGAACAGGCTTTCCGTATCGACGGTTTCCTCGCCAATCTCCAGTCGGGCAAGGTGGCGCGCGAACCAACCGAACAACTTGCCGTCGAGGTGCGCAACGGCACCAAGAAGTTCGGCCAGGTGGTGGCTGTCGACAACGTCAACCTCAAGGTACGCAAGGGTGAGGTTCACGGCCTGATCGGCGCCAATGGTTCTGGCAAGACTAGCCTGCTCAATGTTCTGACCGGTCTCAGCCGCCTGAACACAGGTTCGTTCATGATCAACGGTGTCGATGCGACCAACATGGCCGCCGACCGCATTGCCAATATGAGCCTTGGCCGCACCTTCCAGGCGCCACGCATCTTCAGCCAGCTGTCGCTATGGGACAATCTGAAGATCGGCATGGACGCCCGCGTGGGGGCTGCGAGCCCCGACATCACGGCACTTGCCAAGGCGATGGAGAGCGAGTTCGGCCAGGACAGCGCCAATCTTCTGTCGCACGGCCAGCGCCGGCTGGTGGAGGTGATGCGCACGGTGCTCAAGGAAGCCACCATCGTGCTGTTCGACGAGCCGGCCGCCGGCCTGTCGCAGGGCGAGCGTACCAACTTCGCCAATCTGGTCAAATTCCTGAGCCGACAGATGGGCAAGACCGTCATCCTTGTCGAACACGACCTCGACCTTGTTTGGGGTATCGCCGACACCATCACAGTTCTGGAACAGGGCCGGGTGGTTTCCTCGGGTAAGCCGGATATGGTCGCCAAGGACCCGGCGGTGCAGCATATGTTCGTGGGGTCGCGCCATGCTTGAGGTCAAGAATCTTGTGGCGGGCTACGGCACGATCCCGGTACTGCGGGATGTCTCGCTGACGGCCAAGGCAGGTGAGATCCTGCTTGTCGGCGGCGAGAACGGTGCTGGAAAGTCGACATTGATGCGGGCGATCGCCGGCTTCAACAAGCCCGATAGCGGTCAGGTGCTGCTGCAGGGCAGGTCGATCGGCGGGTTGGCGCCGGAAAAAGTGGCGCAATCGGGATTGCGGCTCGTGCTCGACGGGCACCGGGTGTTTCCCGAGCTCAGCGTGTTCGACAATTTGCGCATGGGAGCTGCGGCACGGCGCGGCGACCGGGCCGGTTTCAACAATGCTGTCGAGGAAATTTACGCGGTTTTTCCGATCCTCAAGGAAAAGCACAAGCTCTACGCCCGTGACCTGTCAGGCGGACAGCAGCAGATGCTGGCGCTCGGCCAGGCCTTCATCGCTCAGCCGAAGGTTCTGCTCTGCGACGAACCTTCGATGGGCCTCGCCCAGGCGCTTCTGCCGCCGATCCTCGCCTTCCTGCGCCGGTGGGCGCAGACCGGGACGGCGGTTGTCATCGTCGAGCAGCATCTTGCTGTGACAGCACCTTATGCCGATCGCGCGATGATCATCGAGCGCGGCAAGGTGAAATTCTCCTGCCTGGCATCCGAACTCGACGAGAAATTGAACGCTCCGGCTCCAGCGGCGGCGGAGTAAGGACGGATGGCTGGAGAGGATGCGGCTGCGAGCGAGACGCCGCGCCCACATATAAGCTTTCGCGGCAGCGTCGAGCCGCATTGGCTCGACGTCAATCGGCATATGAACGTGTCGTGGTACGACCGGGTGTTCGACATCGCCGAGACCGAACTGTTCGAGGTGTTCGGCATCCATGACGACTACATCCGCAGTACCAGCTACAGCTTCTTTCGGCTGGAAAAGAGCGTGCGCTACGAGCGCGAGCTGATGCCTGACGCCAAGCTAGAGGCGCGCAGTACCGTGCTGTGGACCGACCTCAAGCGCGTCCACCATTTCCACGAATTGTGGAACGTCGACCAGGATTATCGGGCAGCGACCGTCGAGGGCCTGTCGATCCATGTCGACCTGCGCGTGCGCAAGGCCGCGAAGATCGTCGTGCCAGATGTAGCCGACCGCCTGTCGGCGTTGGCGACCGAACACGCGCATCTGCCTTGGCCAAAGGGCGTGCTGCGGCGAGATTTCAAGAAATGACAAGCACCGACGACCTCGAATTCGACTACGTCATCGTTGGCGCAGGTGCCGCCGGCTGCGTGCTTGCCGCAAGGCTTTCAGAAAACCCCGAAATGCGTGTGGCAGTCATCGAGGCGGGCGGGCTGGACAAGGCGCTGTTGCTGAAGATACCGGGCGCCAATATCGCGACCGGCACTAACCCGGCCTACAACTGGGGCTACGAGACTGAACCGGTAAAGGCATTGGGCGGGCGGCGGCTCTACTGGGCGCAGGGGCGTATCGTTGGCGGGTCGAGTTCGATCAACGGCATGATGTATATGCGCGGCCATCGCAGCGACTATGACAACTGGAAGGCGCTCGGCTGCGACGGCTGGGGTTATGACGACGTCTTGCCCTATTTCATGAAGTCGGAGACCAACGAACGTGGCGCGAGCGCCATCCATGGCGACAACGGGCCGTTGCAGGTTTCCAAGGGGCAGGGCACAGCTCCGGTCTGCGACATGTTCCTCGACGCTGCCAGGCAGGAAGGGTTGCCGCTCACCGACGACCTCAACAAGGATGCGCCCGAGGCTTTCGGTCATGTAGACATGACCATCGGCAAGGGCAAGCGGTCGAGCGCGTCTGCGGCGTTCCTGCATCCGGCGCTGAAGCGGCCCAATTTGACGCTGTTCGTCGATGCGCCAGTMCTTCGTGTCGTCATCGAGCGCGGCATCGCCACTGGCGTGGAGTTCGCC
>NZ_JBFUIP010000186.1:0-10488 GCF_056401815.1 Aminobacter sp. P4_D5
GCCCATGGAGCCGTGCAAGCCTTCATCGACGAACTGGGCCAGACGGGCGGGGGCCAGCGGAATCGCGTTTGGGCGCGTGACGGCGACGGCGGCAAAGCCGGCGCGTTTGGCTTCGCGCTCGATCAGCTGGCGCAGCGCCGTATCAGAAATCGAGGTCCGCATAATGCGATGCCGGTGTCAGGCCGCGTACCCGGTCGGTGAGCAGGGGCCGGAAGGATGGCCGCGACTTGACCCTGGTGTACCATTCGCGCGCCGAGGAATATTCGCGCCATTCGATCTCGCCGAGATAGTCGAGCACGGATAGCGAGGCGGCAGCGGCAAGGTCGGCATAGGTGATACGTGGCCCTGCGAGCCAGTGACGCGTGCCGGCAAGCCAGTTGGTGTATTTCATGTGCTGGCGGATGTTGGCACGGGCCGCACGGATCGCGGCTGAATCGGGCGAGCCACCGCCTGCCGATTCGGGCATGTGCGGCTTCAACACCCGCTCGCGCACCAGATGCCGGGTGACTTCGCTTTCGGTCTTGGTCAGATACCAGTCGGTGAGGCGGCGGATTTCGGCGCGCTCCATCGGGTCCTCGGCGAACAGCCGGCGCTCGCGCTTCAGCACGCCGCGCGTCTCGTCGATATATTCGGAAATGATCATCGCGCCGACGATCGGCACGTCGCCCTCGGCGAGCAGCACCGGCAGCGTGCCAGCCGGATTGAGCGCCAAAAACTCCTTGCGCCGCGTCCACGGCTTCTCCTCGATCAGCGCCAACTCCTCGCCATACTCGCCGAACGCAAGGCGGACGAAACGGCATGTCGCGAACATTGGGTGATGGAAAAGCGTCAGCATGGTCCTGCGAAATTTCGTGATCGATGGCGCTCTGGCGAATCGGTTGCCGCGCCGCTAGAGCTTCTGGACCCGGCTCGCCGGGCTCTCGGGCGAACCGACCTATAGGGTGAGTTCCGCCCTATGACAAGCAATCGCGAATGAACCACCTCGCGGGGACTGGAATGGATAGCCAGACAATCATCAATGCGCTTCTGCTCGGCTTGATCGAGGGGCTAACAGAGTTCATCCCGGTCTCCTCGACCGGCCATATCCTGCTCGCCGGGCATTTCCTTGGCTTCAACTCGACCGGCAAGACCTTCGAGATCCTCATCCAGCTCGGTGCGATCCTAGCGATCCTGTCGGTCTATTCGGCGCGGCTGTGGCAGATGCTGATCACCTTGCCGCGCGATCCCCAGACCCAGCGTTTTGTCGCAGGCATCCTGATCGCCTTCCTGCCGGCGGCGATCATCGGCGCTTTGGCGCATGATTTCATCAAGACGGTGCTGTTTGAATCGCCGAAGCTGATCTGCACAATGCTGATCCTCGGCGGCATCGTGCTGTTGTTCGTCGACAAGCTCGACCTCAAGCCACGCTATGGCGACGTCACCAAGTTTCCGCTGTCGGTCTATCTCAGGATCGGCCTGTTCCAGTGCCTGGCTATGATCCCCGGCACCTCGCGCTCGGGTGCGACGATCGTCGGTTCGCTTTTGATGGGCGTGGAAAAGCGGGCGGCGGCGGAGTTCTCGTTCTTCCTCGCCATGCCGACCATGGTTGGGGCATTCGCCTACGATCTCTACAAGAACCGCGACGTCTTATCGGCGGCCGACCTGCCGGTGATCGGTATCGGCTTCATCGTCGCCTTCGTCACGGCGCTGTTTGTTGTCCGGCACCTGCTCGATTACGTTTCGCGCAATGGTTATGCGCTGTTTGGCTGGTGGCGTCTGCTGGTTGGCGGCGTCGGCATGATCGCGCTTCTGGTGTGGGGCTAACGCCCCATCACCTTTGCCCCATTTGTTGCGAGCCAGATTACATGGCGGGCGCCGCTCTTGCCGTTGGCGCGGACCTTGACCTCCTCGACGGCAAAGCCGCAGACCTCAAGACGCCGGGTGAAGCTGCGGTCGGGACCTTGCGACCACACCGCCAGTATTCCGCCCGGACGCAACGCCGCGCGGGCGGCATCCAGTCCGGCGTGGCTGTAGAGACTGTCATTCGCCTTGCGCGACAACCCTTCCGGGCCGTTGTCGACATCGAGCAGGATAGCATCATAGGTCGCCTTGGCGGCACCAATGACGCGGCCGACATCGTCCTCCACGATTTCGACGCGCGGGTCGTCGAGGCTACCGGCAAAGATTTCCGCCATCGGCCCACGCGCCCAGGCGACGACCTCGGGCACCAGCTCGGCAACGACGATGCGGGCATTGGCGCCAAGCTCGACCAGAGCGGCGCGCAGCGTAAAGCCCATGCCGAGCCCGCCGACCAGCATCTGGGGCCGGGMGCGGTCGCGGATGCGCTCCGAGGTCAGCGTCGCCAGCGCCTTTTCCGAGCCGCTGAGGCGGCTGTTCATCAGCTCGTTGGTGCCGAGCATGATCGAGAACTCGTGGCCGCGCTGCTTCAAGCGCAGCTCCTCGCCGCCACCGGGGATCTTTGCGGTGTCGAGAACGGACCAGGGAATCATCGGCAACTCTTGGATTGGGAGATCATTTCGCGCTCCCTAGCATAAAAATGCCCGACGGCAGAAAGGCCCGCCTAAACCTTCTCCCAGCCGTCATGCTCGCCGGCGCGGAAAATCGCGTCGATGACCTTCTGGTTGAGCACCGATTCCTCGAGCGAAAATACATGGTCCTTGCCGCCTTGTGCTGCGCGCACAAAGGCCTCGACCTCGAGCCGGTACTGCTGCGTGCCGGGGAAGCGGAACACGGTTGCTTCATTGTGGCCGGCGTTGTGGAGTTCGACGCGGTGATGGTCGTAGAGCCCGGCATTGAAGGGCGAGTGGATTTCGATGAAACCCTTGTCGCCGTGGAAGACCATCAGCTGGCGGTTGGCGAGCTGGGTCGAGAGATAGAAGGACAGCTCGAAATCGCCGAAATCGGCGCGCACGCTGGAATAGATATCGGTGCCGAATTTCTTGTCGCGCTCGATGCTTGCCTGCACCCGTTGTGGCTCCTTGCCAGTCGAAAACCGCGTTGTGACCGTCGGATAGACGCCGATGTCGGGCAGGGCGCCACCGCCAAGGTCGAGCTGGTTGCGCATGTTGTTGGGGTCGACGTTGAAATAGGAAAACGCACCCTGGACATGCTTGAGCTTTCCGATGGCGCCCGACGCGATCAGATCGCGCACCTTGAGCCATTGCGGGTGGTAAGTGACCATGAAGGCCTCGGAAACGATGACCTTCTTGCGGTCGCGGATGGCGATCAGCGGGGCGATGTCGTCAGCCTTGAGCGCCAGCGGCTTTTCGACCAGCACATGCTTGCCGGCTTCGGCCGCCTTCGCCGCCCATTCCAGATGCTGCGAGGTCGGCAGCGGGATGTAGACGCCGTCGACCGCGTCGGACGCGAGCAGCTCGTAATAGGAGCCGAAGGCGTGGCGGGCGCCAAAGCGGTCGGCCAGCGCCTTGGCCTTGGCGATGTCGCGGCTGGCGATGGCAGCGACCACGCCATTGTCGGAATCGGCGATCGCCGGCAGCAGCTGCTCACGGCCGATCTTGGCTGTCGAAAGTACGCCCCAACGAAACATCTCGCCTCCGATACTTGAATTCGGCCCTGGCGGCCGCCAACCCGAACTGTGCGCAAAAGGGGCGAAAAATGCCAGCGGAGATTGGGATGGTCAGGCGCGGCGGGCCGCGAAACTCATCTCGAAATCGACGATGTTGGAATAGAGCGGCGTGCCGACGTCCATGCCATAACGCGACCGCAGCACCTTGCCGCTGACGTGGAAATGAAGCTGCCCATTCTTCAAGCCCTGCAGCTGTGCCTCAAACTTCTCCGTCGAGGTACGGCCACGCGCGGTCAGCTGTCCGGTGACAACGGCCGAATTGTCGCTGGTGCGCTGCACTGACGTCGAGCGGAAGGTGATCTGGCGCGAATTGGCGGCATCGAAGACAGCGTCCGACTTCAAGAACGCATCGACGCGGCCTTCGCCCGTGCCGACGCTGTCGGAATAGATGGTGATGTCGACCTTCGAACGGCCAATATCGCCGCCGTCGATGCTGATGCTGCCCGAGAAATGACCAAAGGCACCGTTCAACCCGCCGCCACCAACCTTGCCGATGACAAAGCGGATGCTCGAACCATTGGCGGAGATGGCATAGTGCCCGGCAGCATCGGACAGTGCCACCGCCGAGGCGGTAGTGCCGATCAGACCAAGTGCCAAGAAGCTTGCAACGCCAAGAACACGCAAAGACATCTCATCGTACTCCCTGATGGCGCGGCTCGCTGGCCACGCACAGAACCAACGTATTGGCCGGGGCGGCTATTCCGACTTCCGCGCGCGGCTGGCGACAAAAGGCGAAATCATCCTGGCCAACACGACGTCGCGCAGCCAGAAATGGTGGCGCAGGGCCGCCAAAATGTGCAGCACGACCAACGCGATGGCGGCATAGGCCAGCCATTTGTGGCTGAAGATCCAGAAATTCTCCGCCTGCTCGGAAACCCCAAGCGGCAAATTGGGCATCAGGAACAGGTTGAATGGCATGGACGGGATTTCGAGCACCGACACGGAAACCAGCGCCCAGCCCGACAGCGGCACGACAAGCTGCGCCGCATAAAGCAGAAAATGAGCGGCTGGGGCCGCAGCGCGTTCGGCCGGGCCGACCTCGTCAGGCAATTCGGGGCTTGGATTGGCAAGCCGCCAGCCAATTCGGATGAGAACCAGCCCAAGCAGCAGGAAACCGAAGGATTTGTGCAGCTGGATCAGCTCGAAGGCGGTGCGCTGGCTGGCGATGCGGGTCATCGTCCAGCCAAGCACAAACTGGCCGATAAAGATCAGGCCGATCAGCCAATGCAGGACGATCGCGGCCCAGCCGTAACGCGTGGTCGTGTTGCGCAGCATGGAAGACATCTCCGATGCACAACGAATTCCAGGCGCGTTTCGTCCAGCTCTTTAGTGGAAAAGCCCGGCCGGCTTGCTCACCAATCAATGACCGAGACCTCGGGCCACATCTGTTTTACGCGCCGGCCCTTGGTTTCGTGGGTGAGGCGATTGTCATGGCGGTGGTTGGGCAACACGCGAAACGAAAAGATGTCGTCCAGGCCGAACGGGGCGCAAAGTTCGGGCGTTCCGCCGGGCGCCAAGCGCAGCCCGACTGCATGGGTGCGCGATGCGAAATGTTCGAGGGATTCGGCGCTCGACAGGAGCGGGGCGCGCGGATAGCCGAAATGCTGCTCGAACCAGAGATGAACGCGCGCCTGGTTGCGGATTTCAACCGGCAGCGGCAGGTCCGCGAACATCTCCGCACCTTGCCGGATCGCAGCGTCCTCAGCCTCCCATGAGAGGTCCGAGCCGTCGAAGTAAAACAGGTCGACATCCTTGACGCCATAGCCGGCGGGGCGGCCGGTCAGATAGTTCCAGACGCTGTTGCAGAGCGCGCCCGAAACGATCATCCATTGCGGCAAGGCCAGCCGCACAGCCCCTTCGAGCGCTCCGCGCACCAGCGGATCTGCCAGAAGGATATCAAAAAAGGCCTGCCGTTGCTCTTCGAACGGCAGGCCTGCATAGCGAAGGTGGTCCATCGCCGCCTCGAACCTGTCAGCTCCTGAGGGCGCCGCCGGTCTGCTTCTTGACGTTCTCGACGATACGGGTCGCAAGTGCCTCGAAATCCTGGTCAGTCAGGGTCTTTTCCTGCGGCTGGATCGACACCTCGATGGCGATCGACTTCTTGCCTTCGCCAAGCGACGCGCCCTCGAAGATATCGAACACCGAAACGGCAGTGATCAGCTTCTTGTCGGCGGCAAGCGCCGCGCGCGTCAGCGTGCCGGCCTCGACCGCCTTGTCGACGACGAAGGCGAAGTCGCGCTTGACCGCCTGGAAGGCCGACAGGTCGAGCCTTGGCTTGGTCTTGGTCGGCTTGACCTTGGGCTCCGGGACGGCATCGACGTAAACCTCGAAACCGCAGAGCGGGCCCGACACGTCGAGACCTTCGAGCGTCCTGGGGTGGAACTCGCCGAATGTGCCGAGCACGACCTTGGGGCCGAGCTTGATCACGCCGGAACGGCCGGGGTGGTACCATTCAGGCGCGCCGGTTTCGATCTGCAGGCGGTCGACAGGTGCGCCGCAGGCTTCGAGTGCGGCGATCGCATCAGCCTTGGCGTCGAAGACGCCGACATTGCCGGCATTGCCGGCCCAGTTGCGGCCCGAGCCTTCGAGCTTGGCGGTGCCGCGGCGAACGCCTGATGCAACGCGGCGCTGGCCGTCTGCCGTATCGCTCTCATAGGTGCCCGAGACCTCGAACAGGGCGACATCGCTGAGGCCACGGTCGGCGTTGCGCTGGGCAGCGGCGATCAGGCCGGGCAAAAGCGATGGCCGCATGTCGGACATGTCGGCTGCGATCGGGTTCGACAGCTTGAGGCTGGGCTGGCCGCCGCCGAACAACTCGGCGTGCTTGGCCGGGATGAACGACCAGGTGACCGCCTCCATCATGCCGCGCACGGCGAGCGCGCGGCGCGCAGCACGGGTACGGATCTGCAGCGTGGTCAGGATCTTGCCGTTGACCGCGTCGTGCGCGCCAAGCGGCTGCGGCGCGATGTTGTCGACGCCGTGGATACGCATGACCTCTTCGACCAGATCGGCCTTGCCGTCGACGTCGGGGCGCCAGGACGGAACCGTGACATCGACCACATCGCCATCACCCTTCACGCCGAAACCAAGGCGGACCAGGATGTCGAGGCTCTCGGCCTTCGGCAGGTCGATGCCGGTCAGGCGCTTGACCTCGCTGAGCGGGAAGGAGACGACCTTGGCCGCGTGGCCGGCATAGCCGACGACATCGGTCCTGGTCGGCTGACCACCGCAGAGTTCGAGCACGAGTTTCGTCGCCAGCTCGACGCCCGGAACCATGAACTCGGGGTCGACGCCGCGCTCGAAGCGGTAGCGCGCATCGGTGATGATGCCGAGCGCGCGGCCGGTGCGGGCCGTGGTGATCGGGTCCCAAAGTGCCGACTCGATCAGCACGTCGGTGGTGTTTTCGTCGCAGCCGGAATGCTCGCCGCCCATGATGCCGGCAATCGACTCGACGCCATTGTCGTCAGCGATGACGCACATCTCTGACGTCGGCGCATATTCGCGCCCGTCGAGCGCCAGCACCTTGTCGCCGTCGCGGCCACGGCGGACGACCAGATTGCCGGCGACCTTGCTGGCATCGAAGACATGCAATGGGCGGCCACGGTCGAAGGTGACGTAGTTGGTGATGTCGACCAGCGCGTTGATGGGGCGCAGGCCGATGGCGATCAGGCGCTGCTGCATCCACTTGGGCGAGGGGCCGTTCTTGACGCCGCGCACCAGGCGAAGCGCGAAGCCGGGGCACAGCTCGGGGGCCTCGATCGTCACCTTGACAGGGCAATCGCCTTCGCCGGCGATCGGCGCGACAGCACCGTCCTTGAGCGTGCCGAGACCGGACGCCGCGAGATCGCGGGCAATGCCATAAACGCTGGTGGCGTCGGGACGGTTTGGCGTCAAATTGATCTCGATCATCGGATCGTCGAGCTTGGCGTAAGCGGCGAAGGACGTGCCCACCGGCGCATCGGCAGGCAGGTCGATGATGCCGTTGTGCTCATCCGAGAGCTGCAATTCGCGCTCGGAGCACATCATGCCGTGGCTTTCGACGCCGCGGATCTTGCCGACGGAAAGCGTGACGTCGATGCCGGGCACGTAAACGCCGGGGGCGGCGAAGGCACCAACCAGACCGGCACGCGCATTGGGCGCACCGCAGACGACCTGCACAGGCGTGCCCGTGCCGGTGTCCACTGTCAGCACCTGCAGCTTGTCGGCGTCGGGGTGACGCTCAGCCGTCAGCACCTTGGCGATGACGAAGGGCTTGAGCGCCGCCTTGTCGTCGACGGATTCGACTTCGAGGCCGATCGAGGTCAGCCGCTCGACGATCTGTTCGAGCGAAGCGTCGGTGTCGAGATGGTCCTTGAGCCAGGAGAGGGTGAATTTCATGGGTTCACTCGTTTCGTGTCGTTGCGGTCGAGCACTTCCACCACGCGGAACCGCTCACAAACCAAAATCATGTCAGGCGAGAAGCCACCATTGCGGGCGAAGTATGCCTCGTGGGCCTCACGCCAGTATTCATAGGACAGGTCACCTTCGCCTTCCGCKGCAGCAAATTCGACATCGACTTCGTCGAAGCGGCGCTGGATCGCTTCGACGGTCTCGATGACGGCAGCACGCCGGCCCTGGCCGTCGAGCACCACGTCGCGGCGGCCGACTTCAGGCACCGGTTCGTCGCCGCCGTAGTCGCGCAAGGCGCCGCAGGTCGCGGTCTTCTTGCCCGACAGCATCAGCGCCAGCAGCTCGTCGGCGAGCTCGGGGCTGTCGCCGAAAGCGAAGGTCACCGCACCGGCATATCGGTCGGCAGCGTCGATCATGCGCTCAGGCCACCGAACAAGGTCGGMATGTCGAGCGGCCTAAAGCCGTAGTGCTGGAGCCAGCGGACATCGGCGTCGAAGAAGGCGCGCAAATCGGGCATGCCGTATTTCAGCATGGCGATGCGGTCGATGCCCATGCCCCAGGCGAAACCCTGATACTCGTCGGGATCGAGACCGCCATGGCGCAGGACGTTCGGATGGACCATGCCGCAACCGAGGATCTCCATCCAGTCGTTGCCTTCGCCGAAGCGGACTTCGCCGGGACGCGAACGGTCGCACTGGATGTCGACCTCGAGGCTCGGCTCGGTGAACGGGAAGAAGGACGGGCGGAAGCGCATCTTGACGGACGGCACCTCGAAGAACGCCTTGCAGAACTCTTCCAGCACCCACTTCATGTTGGCGATGTTGGCGGTCTTGTCGATCACCAGACCCTCGACCTGATGGAACATCGGCGAGTGCGTGGCGTCCGAATCCTGCCGGTAGGTCTTGCCGGGAATGACGATGCGGATCGGCGGCTTCTGCGTCTCCATGGTGCGGATCTGCACCGGCGAGGTGTGGGTGCGCAAAAGCTTGCGCTCGCCATTCTGGTCAGGCGGGAAGAAGAAGGTGTCGTGCATCTCGCGCGCCGGATGCCCCTCGGGGAAGTTCAGCGCGGTGAAATTGTAGTGATCGGTCTCGACATCGGGACCTTCAGCAATGGCAAAGCCGAGATCGCCGAAGATCGCCGCGATCTCGTCGATGACCTGGCTGATCGGATGGATGCGGCCGCGCTCGGCCGGCGACTGGCGCACCGGCAAGGTGACGTCGACCTTTTCGGCAATCAGGCGCGCGGTGATGGCTACGTCGCGCAGCTCGGTCTTGCGAGCGGAGAGCGCATCGGTGACGCGGTTCTTGAGGCCGTTGATCGCCGGACCCTTGGTCTGGCGCTCTTCGGCGCTCATCGCGCCGAGCGTCTTCAGCATCTCCGAGACCGAGCCTTTCTTGCCGAGGGCGGCAACTCGCACCGCCTCGATGGCCTGTTCGTCGGAGGCGGAAGCGATGTCGCTCAGCAGCGATTGTTCGAGAGTTTCAAGATCGCTCATGGTCCAGTTCCGTTGCGGCCCAAACGGCCCTTCGTTGCTGCAAAGAAAAACCCGCGCCAGCCGTGCCAGCGCGGGTTTCCCAAATCAAGTCTGTGATGCTTGGGAAGGCGCTGGTTAAGCAACAGCGCTTTCAAAAGCATTCGGGGTGGTGTTCTTGAGGTACTCAAGAGCAACCTTGGCCTTGGCAACGAGCACGGCAAATGCCTGGGGCTCGTGGATGGCCATGTCGGAGAGGATCTTGCGATCGATCTCGATGTTGGCCTTGTTCAGGCCGTCGATGAAGCGGCCATATGTCAGGCCATGCTCGCGGACCGCTGCGTTGATACGCTGGACCCACAGGGCGCGGAAGTTGCGCTTGCGGTTCTTGCGGTCGCGGTAAGCGTACTGCTTCGACTTCTCAACCGCCTGCTTGGCAATGCGGATGGTGTTCTTGCGGCGGCCGTAGAAACCCTTGGCCTGCTCGAGAACCTTCTTGTGCTTGGCGTGGGACGTTACGCCCCTTTTTACACGTGCCATGTCATGATCTCCTTAAAACGCTGTCCAGACCGAGGGCTCAGAGGCCGTTCGGAAGAAAATTCTTGATGACCTTCTTGGCGTCCGGTTCAGCCAGAACCATCGTGCCACGGGCATCGCGAATAAACTTGTTGGAACGCTTGATCATGCCATGGCGCTTGCCGGCGGCAGCCGCCAGGACCTTGCCGGTCCCGGTGATCTTGAACCGCTTCTTGGCAGCGGATTTGGTCTTCATCTTGGGCATTTTGCTACTCCGTTCTTAGGATTCCTCGGCACCCGGAGATGCTTGCGAAATCCCTCATGTTGTTGTTTTCAGGCCGACCAAAGCCCGAAAAGCAAATGGAACCGCCACGGCATGCCCTGCCGGGCGGTTCTGGGACGCGGCTATATACGCGGAAGTGGTGCAATGCGCAACACCCTGGGCGCTGCGCAAATGCAATGAATCGCAAAGCTCAGGGAATGCGGAACAGGACCGGCAGCGTGCCCGTCATCTGGGCATTAT
>NZ_JBFUIP010000187.1:0-10471 GCF_056401815.1 Aminobacter sp. P4_D5
ACCTTGCCGGCAGCACGGACCTGCTTGACCAGCTCGATATATTTCTCGCGGATCAGGAGCGAGCGGACCTGCTCCTTGACGGTGTCGAATGCCGGCGGCTGCTGGGTGCGCTTGTCTTCGACCTTGATGATGTGCCAGCCGAACTGGGTCTGCACCGGCTCCTTGGAATAGGCACCGATTTCAAGGGCGAGTGCGGCCTTTTCGAACTCCGGCACCATCTGGCCGGGGCCGAAGAAGCCGAGATCGCCACCGGAGGTCTTGCCGCTCGGGTCGGTGGTGTTTTCATTGGCGAGCTTCTGGAATTCCTCGCCGCCATCGAGCTTCTTGATGATCGCATCGGCCTCTTCCTTGGTCTTGACCAGGATGTGGCGGGCATGGACTTCGTTGACCGGCTTCTGGGCCGCGATTTCCTTGTCGTAGCGGGCGCGGATCTCGTCGTCGGTGATCTTGCCGGCGACTTCCTTTTCAACCAATTCGCCATGCAGGGCGCGCTGGTCGAGGAAAGCCAGGCGGCGCTGGAAGTCAGCGTCCTTGTCGAGGCCCTTTTCGACTGCCTGGGCAGCCATCAGCCTGATCTCGATGATCGACGACAGGGCAGCGGCACGGCGCTGTTCGGGCGGCAGGTTGCCGAACTGCTGGCCAAGATCCTGCTCGGCGAGCGTAATGTCGGCCTCGGTGACGTTCTCGCCATTGATGGTGGCCACGATCGCATTCGGATCGACAGGAACAGCAGCGGGAGCCGCGGTCTGGGCTGCGGGCGCAGCTTCCTGCGCGACTAGTGGCAGCGACGACAGCGCCACGAGACCGGCTGCAAGTCCGAGACTGGCAAGCGAGGCGCTACGGAACGAAAAAGGCATCTAAACTCTCCGGTGGGGATGACCGCGCTTCCAAATCAACCTAAATGTGGCGGAATTTGGCGTCTTCGGCAGGCTCTCTGCGACGTTGACATAAGTTGTGCCCCCTCTTATCTGTCCATCGTCTTCGCGTCCAGAACCGTTTTCCGGGCGCTTTTCGTGTTGAACCTGCCACCGCGTTATCCTCGGTAGGTTCGGCCGGCGGACAGTCGGCTTCATTCGAATTGAAAGGGCCACTTGATGGTCAGTCTCGGCGGTCTCGCCCGTAAGATTTTCGGTTCCTCCAACGACCGCCGTGTCAAGTCGACCCGGCCCCGGGTGGAAGCGATAAACGCAATGGAAAATGAACTGCAGGCGCTGACCGACGACCAGCTTCGGGCGCGGACCGAGCAGTTCCGCCAGGATATCGCCAATGGTGCCTCCCTCGATGACCTGCTGATCCCGGCATTCGCCACTGTGCGCGAAGGTGCCAAACGCGCGCTTGGCATGCGTCCCTTCGACGTCCAGATGATCGGCGGCATGGTGCTGCACGGTCGCGGCATCGCCGAGATGCGTACCGGTGAAGGCAAGACGCTGGTCGCTACCTTGCCCGTCTATCTCAATGCCTTGACCGGCAAGGGCGTGCACGTCGTTACCGTCAACGACTACCTCGCCAGCCGCGACGCCGAATGGATGGGCCGGCTCTACAAGTTCCTCGGCCTGTCGGTCGGCATCGTCGTCCACGGCCTGTCCGACGAAGAGCGCCGCGCGGCCTATGCCTGCGACATCACCTACGCCACCAACAACGAACTCGGCTTCGACTATCTGCGCGACAACATGAAGTATGAGCGCGCCCAGATGGTGCAGCGCGGTCACTTCTTTGCGATCGTCGACGAAGTCGACTCGATCCTGGTTGACGAAGCCCGCACGCCGCTGATCATTTCCGGTCCGCTCGAAGACCGTTCGGAAATGTACAACACCGTCGACGCCTTCCTTCTCAACCTGATTCCGACCGACTACGAAGTCGACGAGAAGCAGAAGACCGCCATCTTCACCGAAGAAGGCACCGAGAAGATGGAGAACATGCTGCGCGATGCAGGGCTGCTCAAGGGTGAGTCGCTCTACGACATCGAAAACGTCGCCCTGGTTCACCACGTCAACAACGCGCTCAAGGCGCACCGCCTGTTCCAGAAGGACAAGGACTACATCGTCAAGGACAACGAAATCGTCATCATCGACGAGTTCACCGGCCGCATGATGCCGGGTCGCCGTTTCTCCGAAGGCCTGCACCAGGCACTCGAAGCCAAGGAACACGTGGCGATCCAGCCGGAAAACCAGACGCTGGCGTCGGTCACCTTCCAGAATTACTTCCGCATGTACGAAAAGCTCGCCGGCATGACCGGCACGGCGCTGACGGAAGCGGAAGAGTTCGGCAACATCTACAATCTCGACGTCACCGAAGTTCCCACCAACGTGCCCGTCAGGCGCCTCGACGAGGACGACGAGGTCTATCGGACGGTCGAGGAGAAATACAAGGCGATCGTCCGCGAGATCAAGGAAGCCAACACCAAGGGTCAGCCGACCCTGGTCGGCACGACCTCGATCGAGAAGTCCGAGCAGCTCGCCGAGCGGCTGCGCAAGGATGGCTTCAAGAATTTTGAAGTCCTGAACGCCCGCCACCACGAACGCGAAGCGTCGATCGTCGCCCAGGCCGGCAAGCCGGGTGCCATCACCATCGCCACGAACATGGCCGGCCGCGGCACCGACATCCAGCTCGGCGGCAACGCCGACATGCGCATTACCGAGGAACTGGCCGACATGCCTGCCGGCCCCGAGCGCGACGCCAAGGAAAAGGCGATCCGCGAGGATGTGGCCCGCCTCAAGGAAAAGGCGCTGGCCGCCGGCGGCCTCTACGTGCTTGCCACCGAACGCCATGAAAGCCGTCGCATCGACAACCAGCTGCGTGGCCGCTCCGGTCGCCAGGGCGATCCGGGCCGGTCGAAATTCTTCCTGTCGCTGCAGGACGATTTGATGCGCATCTTCGGCTCCGAACGCATGGACGGAATGCTGCAGAAGCTCGGCCTCAAGGACGRCGAGGCCATCATCCACCCCTGGATCAACAAGGCGYTGGAGAAGGCCCAGAAGAAGGTCGAGGCGCGCAACTTCGACATSCGCAAGAACCTGCTCAAATACGACGACGTCCAGAACGACCAGCGCAAGGTGGTGTTCGAGCAGCGCCTCGAGCTGATGGACGCGACAAGCCTGACCGAGATCGTCGGCGAAATGCGCCAGGACGTGATCGACGATCTCGTCACCAAGCACATTCCCGAGACGGCCTATGCCGAGCAGTGGGATGTCACCGGCCTCAAGGAAGGCGTGATCCAGTATCTCAACCTCGACCTGCCGATCGAAGAATGGGCCAAGGAAGAGGGCATCGCCGACGAAGATATCCGCGAGCGCATCACCACAGAGGTCAACAAGGCAGCAGCCGACCGCGCCGAGCGCTTCGGTCCCGACGTCATGACCTATGTCGAACGCTCGGTCGTGCTGCAGACGATCGACCATCTGTGGCGCGAGCATCTGGTCAATCTCGACCATTTGCGCTCGGTCGTGGGTTTCCGTGGTTACGCCCAGCGCGATCCGCTCAACGAATACAAGGGCGAGGCCTTCGAACTGTTCCAGGCGATGCTTGGCAATCTGCGCCAGGCAGTCACCGCGCAGCTGATGCGCGTCGAACTGGTGCGCCAGGCCGCCGATGCTCCGCCACCGGAAGCGCCTGAAATGTTCGGTCATCATATCGACGGCACGACCGGCGAGGACGATTTCGGCGAAGGTTCGGTTGCCGTGCTGGAGGATGCACGCGTTGTTGCTGCCGAAGACCGCGACCCCAACAATCCCTCGACCTGGGGCAAGGTTTCGCGCAACGAAGCCTGCCCTTGCGGCTCGGGCAAGAAATACAAGCACTGCCACGGCACATTTGCCTGATCGCAGGAAGGCTTGAAAAATCAGCGGCGACCCGACAGGTCGCCGTTGCTGTTTCTGGAGCCTTTTTGGCTCTAGATGTGCCTGTAGTTGGCGCTATCGGCCTTGATGCCGAGCCGTGCGATCAACTCCTGCGGGTTGAAATTCGCTTCGGCGTGCATGGCCTGCACCTTGGCCTTGGCCGGCGCGATTGCCGCTTCGCTTTCCCACTCGACGATCGTGATGACGTTGTGTTCGCCTGCTAGTGACGGCTGCTCCAGCAGCATGTCCTGCAGGAAGCCCGGCTGCACCCTCAGCAGTTCGTGCGTCTGCCGGACCTTGCCGAGAAATTCGGCGCGTGCCCGATCGGGAACCGCGAACCTGTCGACCCTGTAGACGCGTTGTGCCTTGCTTGCGTTCTGATCCATCTCTCTTGCTCTCCTTGCTTCAACGGGAACGATTTGTGCGACCTCAACCAAAGTTGAGGTCAAGTGCAATTCGCAGGTCACCGTAGAATTTTTGAAGCAGCTCAGAACTGCTCGTTGTTTGCCAGTTCGATGAGATTGCGCAGCGCAGCCACGCCCAGGCTATTGATGTGCTTGCGCCCGAGCGCGATGTCGATGCGCATGGCGATCGCATCGGCGTCGGCGCCGCGCAGGTCGGCAAGCCGCTCGATGYCGATTTCTTCGAGATAGCGGATCATCGTTGGTCCGATCGAATAGGCGCGCAGCATCGATCGGCGTTCGTCTTGCGAAATCATGTCACCTCCCCTGCCCCAAAACTGCCGTCCAACCGTTTCTTAATGGCTCTCAACTACATGCTGTCAGCGAAAACCGCGGAAGATGGAGTGTTTGGGTGCGTTTTTCCGCAGCGATGACGGCTGAGCGGTGGTTGCCGGGGCGGATTGCCTCGCGCGTCACGCCGTTGTTGCGCCGCGTCGATGCGATACTGTTCAGCGCCGACGGACGCGGCGAAGCCGGCCGCATGTCGCTCATTGCCTTTGCCGTTCGCATCGTCAGTGCGGCCATCGCCTTCGTCAGCCAGGTGCTTCTGGCGCGCTGGATGGGCAGTTTCGAATACGGCATCTTCGTGCTGGTCTGGGTGACCATGGTCATCGTCGGCTCCCTGTCGTGCTTCGGCTTCCACACCTCGATCATCCGCTTCATCTCCGAATACCGCGAAAAAGGCATGCTCGCCGAATTGCGCGGCGTGCTTTTGGCCAGCCGGCTTTTCGTGCTGGCTGCCTCCACCGTCATCGCAGCCATCGGCATCGCAGGCGTCTGGCTTTTCTCCGGCAGGATCGAAAGCTACTACGTCGTGCCGTTCTTCCTCGGCATGTTCTGCCTGCCGATGCTGGCGCTGTCGGACGTCTTGCAAGGACTGGCGCGCGCCAATGCCTGGGCATTCCAGGCGCTGGTGCCGACCTACATCGTGCGGCCGGTGTTGATCCTCGTCTTCATGGCGGCAGCCGTGATGGCAGGGTTGGCGCCAACGGCCGAAACCGCTGTCATCGCCTCGATCGCCGCTACCTACGTTACCACGCTTGCCCAGTTCGCCCGTGTCACCTCGCGCGCCGACAAGCGCATCCCGGCAGGCCCGCGCAATATCCGGCTCGGCTACTGGCTCCGCATCTCGCTGCCGATCTTTCTGGTCGAGAGCTTCTTTTTCCTGCTCACCAATGCCGATGTGCTGATGGTCGGCTTCTACATGGACCCCGACAAGGTCGCGATCTATTTCGCTACGGTGAAGACGCTGGCGCTGGTCCATTTCGTCTATTTCGCCGTCAAAGCCGGCGTTGCGCAGCGTTACGCGCAGATTGCCCATAGCGAGCCGGAAAAGCTGGCCGGCTTCGCCCGCGAGACGGTTGCGTGGACGTTCTGGCCGTCGCTCTTGATGGGATTGCTGGTGCTGTTGTTTGGCCAGCCGCTGATCGGCATGTTTGGCCCGGGCTTCGATGAAGGTTATCCGCTGCTGTTCCTGCTGGTGGCGGCAGTGGTCGCGCGCTCGGCGGTCGGGCCATGCGAAAGCCTGTTGACGATGAGCKGCTACCAGAACGTCTGCGCCATGGTCTATGCCGCAACCCTTGCCCTCAACATTGGCCTCAACGTCGTCTTGATCCCCACGCTCGGACTGTGGGGGGCTGCGATCGCCACCTCGGCTGCGATGATCTTCGAGGCCACGGCACTTTCATTCACCGTATGGCGCGCGCTCGGCATCGTCATGGTCCTGTTCATCCCTGTCCGACGCACGCCGGAGAAAGCCTGATGGCGGCCATCCCGCTTCTCGAAGAGACCAGTGGCGGCCCAGCAGGGTCGATGATCGCCGGCATCGCCGGCGTTCCAGCCGACGTCGCCGATCTTGCCCATCTTGAATTGACCGCCAGCGAGCGGCCGCTCAGACGGCTTGCGATCTATCCGGCGTCCGCCGGCTTCGACCTTGTCGAGGAACTCGACCACCTCTGCACCCGCACCATCGAGCCCAACGTCTTCTTCAATCCGCGCTTCCTGGCACCAGCTATGCCCAGGCTCGAAGACCGCGAGGTGCGCCTTGCCGTCATCCGCGACGGCACCGAATTCCGTAGCCGGCTCAGGCTGCTTGTGCCCTATTCGGTCGAACGCCCGGCGATACCGCTCGGCGTGCCTGTCATGCGGACCTGGTCGAGCCCGTTCGGCCCGCTCGGCACCCCGCTGCTCGACCGTGATGACCCCGAAGGCGTGATCGCCGATTTCTTCGCCATGCTGGCAAGACCCCATCTCAAGCTGCCGAAGGTGTTCGTGCTGCCCGACATGCGCCTCGACGGTGCTGTGGCGCGCATGCTGAGCGCTACCGCCGAAAGCCGGGGGTTGCCGCTGGTGATTACCGGCCAGTTCGAGCGCCCTTTCCTTGAAAGCGAAGCCGAAGGCGAGGAGTATCTCAAGGCATCGCTCGGCACCCGCCACTACAAGGAATTTCGCCGGCTGGGACGTAGGCTCGCTGAGCAGGGTGTGGTCGAGCACAAGGTCGCGCGCACCCAGGACGACGTGCGCCACGCCATCGAGCAGTTCCTGACGCTGGAGGCATCCGGCTGGAAGGGCCGCCAGCGCACGGCCATGGCGATCGACCGCTACCGCGCCGCCTTCGCGCGCGAGGCGGTGCACCGGATGTCGGAACAGGACATGTGCCGCATCCACTCGCTGACGCTCGATGGCCGCACCATCGCGAGCCTTGTGGTCTTCGTCGAGGCCGGCATCGCCTACACCTGGAAGACCGCCTATGACGAGGCGCTGTCGGCCTATTCGCCGGGTGTGCTGCTGATGATGGCGGTAACCGCCCAGCACCTCGAAGACCCCAACATCATGATGACCGATTCCTGCGCGGTGCCGGATCACCCGATGGTCGGCAAGATGTGGAGCGAGCGCAAGCCGATGGGCACCTTCGTCGTCGGGCTGACGCCCGACGCCGATCGCGCCACGCGCCAGGCCGCTTCGCAGCTGCATCTCTATCGCGAGACGCGCAAGCTCGCCACCAAACTGCGCGACCGGATGCGCGGCCTGCTCAAGAAGCGCTAGGCTTTTTTCGTTTCGCGCCTTGCCCGGTCGCGAAAAATGCGGCGGATGACCTTGCCGGTGGTGGTCAATGGCATGGAATCGACGAACTCGACCTCGCGTGGGTATTCATGCGCCGACAGCCGCTCGCGCACCCAAAGCTTGATCTCCTCGGCGAGTGCGGCATCGCCCGAAACCCCATCCTTGAGCACGACATAGGCCTTGACGATCTCGGTACGCAGCGCGTCGGGCTTGCCCACCGCAGCGGCGAGCGCCACCGCGGGATGGCCGGTCAGGCAGTCCTCGATCTCGCCTGGGCCGATGCGGAAGCCGGCGGAGGTGATGACGTCGTCGTCGCGGCCAAAGAAGGCGACATAGCCGTCCTTGTCTTCGATGCCCTGGTCGCCTGTCGTCATCCACTCGCCGATGAACTTCTTCTCGGTCGCCTCGGGGCTCTGCCAATATTCGAGGAACATCACCGGATTGGGCCGGGCAATGGCGATCTGGCCTGATACGCCGGCGGGTACGCGGCGACCCTCACTGTCGATGATGGCGACGCGATGGCCAGGCACGGCCTTGCCGATGGCACCGCCACGGCTGACGCCAAGTGCAGCACAAGAGGCAAGCACCGCGTTGCATTCGGTCTGGCCGTAGAACTCGTTGACCACAAGCCCGAGCTCGGCGGCTGCCCAGTCATAGGTCTCGCGGCCAAGCGCTTCGCCGGCAGAGCCTATGCTGCGCAGATCAAGCCGGAAGCGTCTGCGGATGTCGGGCACCACCTTGAGCATGCGCAGCGCGGTTGGCGGGATGAAGGCGTTGCGCACCCTCATTTTCTCCATCAACAACAACGCTGCTTCGGGATCGAACTTGTCAAAACGGGCGGCAACCACCGGCAGGCCGAGATAGAGGCCGGGCAGCAGCAAATTGAGCAGGCCACCGGCCCAGGCCCAATCGGCTGGTGTCCACATCAGATCGCCTGGCTGCGGCAGGAATTCATGCGCCATCTGGATGCCAGGCAGATGGCCAAGCAGCACCCGATGGCCGTGCAGCGCGCCCTTGGGCGGGCCGGTGGTGCCGGAGGTGAAGATCATCATCGCAGGATCGTCAGGGCCGGTGTCTTCGGCCTCGAAGAAAGGCGAGTGGGAGGCAAGCAGGCGATGGAAATCGTCGACATTGCCACCGCCAACCACAACGATGGTCTCGAGTTCGAGTAGCCGGCCGCCGATCTGGCTCACCTTGGCGAAACCGGCCTCATTGGTGACGATCGCCCGAACGCCAGCGGTTTGCAGACGGTATTCGAGCGCCTCGACGCCGAACAGCAGCGCCAGCGGCACGGCAATGGCGCCAAGCTTGTAGATCGCGACATGAGCGATGGCCGTCTCGAAACTCTGCGGCAACAAAAGGGCCACGCGGTCGCCACGGCGCACGCCTTTGGCGCGCAGCGCATTGGCAAAGGCATTGGAGCGGCGCGACAGTTCGCCAAAGGAGAGCTTCTCCGCCACACCGTCTACGCGGTAGTCGAGCAAAGCCGTGCGTTCAGGGTCGACTGATGCCCAGCGGTCGGAGACGGCGGTGCCGATGTTGAACTTTTGCGGGATATTCCAGCGGAAGTCGCGGTAGAGGGCGTCGTAGGTGTCGCGCCGTTCGAGCATGGACGATCGTCTCCGCTCCTCCGCGAGTGGACAGGCTTTGTCGCGTAGCCCCTGCCCCCACGACCCGTCAAGTGGGAGCGAGTAGCGTGTCCTTGCCCCTAACTGACGCGGCGACGCTTTCGTGATAAAAAACTGCCCTTGATCTATTGAAAAGGGGAACGCCATGAAGTCGAAGACTTTGTTGTATGCCGCCCTTGCGGTCGCCCTCGGCATAACTGGCACTGTTGTCGCCAATAAGATCATTGGGAACGGAATCGAAGCCGCCGGTGACAAAGGCATTAAAGTTGCCAACAAGATCATTGGCAATGGCTACAAGGACGATCCTGCCGCGTGCGAGGATGTGACCGCTGGCTCCAATTGCGAACAATCTACGGTATCAAAGACTGGGCAACAGCCGACCCCGGCGAAGCCGGCTGCTGCGGCAATGACGGCTACGAAGCCCAATTGACGTAAGTTCGCTGTCCGTTGACCAAGATGACAAGTGCACCTCTCGTGGTGACCCAAGAGGTGTGGGTTTGGTTGTGCGGAATATTCTGGAAACAGCGACCAACGGGCCGAGCCTAGTAGCCTGGGACCGCCAGATCAGAACCAAATATCATGGCTTCGGCCTGCGGATGCGGCGAAGAACGCTTCCGATTTTGTTCCGCGCTTGCGTTCTATACCGACCGAAAAGCCCCCTGGAGCTTGTCTTGCGCGCGAAATCGTAGCGATCGTTGAGGATGGCTTTGCCAGTCGGATCGGCGCTGGAAGCGATCCTCTGTCCAAGCGCCAAGKCACCCAGCATCATGCTGCGCTCCAGCGCGTGAGCCAGCGTGCAGTCCACTTGCCCGTCCTCGGCTTCGAAATCGCCACCTTGGAAATTGAGATCGATGATCGGCTGGAGGGCAGCGCCGCGAGCCATGAACATGGTTCCGGCAAAAAAGCCCGCCTCAAGAACCTGTTGCTCGGTCAATCCCAGGCGAGAGCCAATGGACAAGACCGCAGTTCGATTCCCGCCAATATACTTGGTTACAGACAGAAAATGGCCGTCAGGCCCGACTATCCCCAAGGAGGGGTCGCTCGTGAAGGCTCTGATCGAGCGTTCCAGTACATCCGGACGAAGGAGGGCTTCAAGCATGGCGCGGCGCCAAGTATCACCGTCCGCCCGATGCGATGATTTCTTGGTGTGAACCTTGACGACAAGGTCGAAACCTTCGGCGCAGACTGCAGGAAATATCCGCAGGAAAGGAAGAACGTCGCGACCTCGATTCTCAGTCACTTGAAGGGCAAAGACTCGGCCACTTGCGTCGAGCCGCGAACGTGCGGCCGCCTCGCGATCAGGTACCGTCGTTACAAACAGCTTGTGTCGCGCAGGAAGAGCTCGCACGAGGTCGAGGATCTCGTCGAACGTATCCATGTGGAATGCATGGATGACTATCGCAACCTTGAGCTCGTCATGCATGCGCGACGCCTTGTCCTTGGCCAATACGTCCCTCGATGCAATGCCGCGATGGCATCGTCA